>CANJKA010000126.1 GCA_947474675.1 Flavobacteriales bacterium | reverse complement strand
TTTTGGAATTTTCGAGTTATAGTATCTTGTAAATCTTTACCTAGGGAAACATCAAGTGTTGGGGAAATTGTAATGTAAAAATCCTCTCCTTTTAATTCAACCATGTGTTTTTTCATCAAGAAAGAAGATATAATGTAATATTGTTTGGAGGAATCTGCAATTTTAGCAGGTAAATTGAATTCACTCTCACTGATAGGAAAAAATGAACCATTTGAAAAAGAAGATGAATTGAAAGGTGAAAATATTTTATCCTTGTAAAATGAGCTGGTTGGTAATAAATTCTGTTGAGAAAAGATTACCATTGGAACAATGAAAAACAGAATACTAAATTTTATTTTCATTTTAACTTTACTAATGGATAAGTCATAGCAACAAAATGGGGATTGTAAAGACTTTCTTTGTTGTAACGCAAAGGCAATCCTGTTTCCACTGAATAAACAATACCTCCCAAAGCTTCAATAATCGCTTGTCCTGCCGCAATATCCCATTCCATGGTTGGGGCAAATCTTGGATAAACATCTGCTAATCCATACGCTAAATCAAAAAACTTAAGAGCACTTCCTTTTTTAAGAAAGTGTATTAGTGGATGCTCAATTTTCAATTTTTCAATAAAGGCAGAAGATGCACCAGAATGTGGAGACCTAGAAGTAGCCATTACCAAAGGCACATTGACAAGTTTTTGTTGTGCCAATTTTTCCCACGACTCTGAATTTTCAATCGAATCAAAACTAGAAACAAAAACACCGATTTGAGGTCCACCAAAAATAACTTTTTTCTCTGCAGGCCATGCAATAACTCCAAAAGTTGAAATGGTATTTTCAATCAAAGCGATATTTACAGCAAATTCACCATTTCTCTTGATGTATTCTTTCGTTCCATCTAAAGGATCAACACACCAATTGGAGGTCCATTTTTCTCTAATTTCAAAGCTTGGATGTTCACTTTCTTCGCCTAAAATGGGAATATTTGTTTCAGAAAGATGTTGAAGTATTACTCTTGAAGCTGCAAAATCGGCTTCAGTTACTGGAGAACCATCTTTTTTGTATTCCGATTTGAACCCATTTTCATAAAATTCCATAATAACTTTCGAAGCCTCAATAGAAGCAATGATCGCCTTTTGGTATGAAAATAAAAGTGTCTTCAAATTTTTTGTTTCGTGAGTTACCAAAGATAATCAAAGTTCGGAAATAGCAAAGGATTTTTAATACCAGTTATATATAGAATTTACTGTAAAAGAAAATAAATGATTTTTTCATTATTCGAAAAAGAAAAATCAGGCATAGCATCGCTACGGCTTATTTTTATTTTGAAGAAGAGAAAGCATCGCTTTCGAAGACTAAACGAAAGAGATAGGAAGGCGAAAAGCAGTATTTTATTACAGTAAATTCTATAGATAAATGGTATAGGCACAAAAAAAGACCACATTTCTGAGGTCTTTTCGAAATAAATAAAAGTAAGTTCTTAATGCTTCACAATGAGTTTCTTCATTTGAGACTGTATGCCATTCGTTTCAATAGAAACAAAATAAATTCCATTTTTGAATTCTGAAAGATTGATATCTGAAGTTGAATTGATTTCTTCTTCATAAACAACATTTCCAATTACATCGACGATTTTTAAATTTCCTTTTTCATTGTTGTTTACTTGAATGGATGCTTTATTATTGGAAGGGTTTGGGAATATTGAGAAAGTTGTGGGCTTTGATTTTTCATTAAGTCCAAGTGTAAAGTTTATTTGAACATCAACAGAATCTTCATAAGTAAGCCCATCTCCAATATAATATCTATATAAACCACTATAGGCAGTTGTGACATCTAGAGTGTAATGCAGTTGTATAGTATCAGCTTCATTATCATTTATTAAAATTTTATTAGCTGGTGTAGTGAAAATATCCGCTGCTCCATATTCTATCATCCAACAACTTCCATTAATTAAAGGATTTGCTTCACTTTTTGTAGTACATAACATGTTTTTCCATGTTGCTGGAACTCCGATTTTTTTTTGAGTTACTCTCCAACCTTTTTGAACACCTGTATTATTATGAATAATAAAGTTTAATGGAATCGCTCCAGTTAAAAGGATATCTTCATTACTTGGATCTGCATTTATAAAAATTGTACTGCCAGCATAATCTGCAGTTTCATTAGGAATTGTAATACTGATTTGAGCATTCATGTTGCTAAATCCAGAAATTATAAGGAGAGGGAGAAATAATAACTTTTTCATAGTTCTAAAGTTTAAATGATTTACACAAATTTACACCTTTAGAAACTAGTCTCTTAATGTTTTTTAAGTTATTTCTTGGTTTGAAAAAAAATTTAGTTCCAATAATTATGTTCTTTAAAATAGTATAAAAGGCTGTTTTTATTGCTATTGAACTTAAATAATTTAATTTACTTTAAATTTAGGAAAACAATATAAGTAGTTTATTTGATCGGAAGAATAGTCATATCAAAATTTAAAAGCAAAAAAAAGGCCATCTGAGATGACCTTCAAAAATAATTTAAAATACTTAATGTCTAATAATTAGTTTACGATTTGAAATTTTCGCATCAGCAGTCTCAATTGTTATAAAGTAAATTCCATTTTTAAAATCTGATAAATCAATTTTCTTTGATTCAGAAATTTCTTCAGTATAAACCACATTCCCTAATACATCAACAATTTTAACGTTTGAAATTTCAACACCATTTGAAGAAATCACAGTACAATCATTTGCAGGATTTGGAGCAATATCAAAAGTAGGATTTAACTTTGTTGTTTTTAGTCCTAAAGTATAATTAAATCGAATATCGACTGAATCTTCAAATGTTGCACAATCACCACTTACATAATACCTATAAGTTGCTGTTGCAGCAACTGCTTCTTCAGGAGTAAAATGTAAATAAAAAACAGCAGATGATCCATTATTAACAACCAAAGGTGTATTAGAGGGTGTACAATAAACGTCTAAAGGTGAAGGTGAAAAACAAGTAAGAAAGCAAACCTTATCAACCCATTGATCAGGAACACTTAGCTTTTTTCTAGTTACTCTCCATGACTTATTTACTCCTGTATTATTATGTATTTCTAAATCTACAACATATTCTCCAAGTGATGGAATTGATCCAGAAGATGGATCAATATTAATATCAAGTGCTGTACCTGAAATGTCTGTTGTTTGTCCTTCTACATTGATTTCAATTTGTGAATTTCCTAATAAAGTAAAGAAGGAAAATATTGCTGTTGTTAGTACTATTTTTTTCATAATGATTTAATTTAAATGATTTAAACAAATTTACAGCAATGAAGTCTAATTTCTTACTGATTTTTAATTTATTATTCAACTTGTAAAAACAATTTAGTTCCAATAATAAGTTTAATTTAAATACTGAAAAAGGTTGTTTTTATTGACTTTATAATCAGATAAATTAATTTATTTTAAACATAGGAAATCAATATTATATAAATATTAATGTCGAATAATTAATTTACGATTTGAAATTTTCGAGTCTGAAGTTTCAATTGTAATAAAGTAAATTCCATTTTTAAAATCTGATAAATCAATTTTCTTGGTAGCAGAAATAGTCTCTGTATAAACAACATTTCCTAATACGTCAACAATTTTAACATTTGAATTATCAACTTCATTTGAAGAAATTACAGTGTAGTCATTCGCAGGATTTGGAGCAATATCAAAAGTAGGTTTTAACTTTGTTGTTTTTAATCCTAACGTATAATTAAATCGAATATCGACAGAATCTTCAAATGTTGAACAATCATCACTTACATAATACCTATAAGTCGCCGTTGCATCAATTGTTAATTCTGGAGCGAAACGTAAAGCCACAAGTGCAGATGCTCCATTGTTTATCACCAATGGCGCAGATGCCGGTGTACAATAATTTGACAAAGTTGAAGAAGGGAAACAAATACCAAAACTGATAATATCAATCCACGATTCAGGAACACTAACTTCTTTTCTTGTCACTCTCCATGATTTATTTATTCCTGTATTGTTATGGATTTCTAAATCTAATAGATATTCTCCAGTCATAGGAATAGAGCCAGAAGACGGATCAATAATTATGTCGAGAATTGTTCCAGAAATATCAGTTGTTTGACCTTCTACATTGATTTCAATTTGTGCATTTCCTGTCACTGAAAAGAAAGTCAAGATTGCTGCTGTTAGTACTATTTTTTTCATAATTATTGAATTTAAATGATTACAACAAATTTACAGCAATGAAGTCTAATTTCTTACTGATTTGTAATTTACAAATCAACTTATAAAAATATAATAGTTCCAATAATAAGATTGTTTTAAATAATGAAAAAGGTTGTTTTTATTGAGTGTATAAACAGATAATTTAATTTATATTAAAGATAGGAAAGCAATATTATACAAATATTTAAGAAGGGTAAATTAGCTTTCCAAATTTAAAGGCAAAAAAAAAGGCCATCCTAAGATGACCTTCCAAGTATTTGATTAAATATTAATGTCTAATAATTAATTTACGATTTGAAATTTTCGAGTCTGAAGTTTCAATTGTAATAAAGTAAATTCCATTTTTAAAATCTGATAAATCAATTTTCTTAGTTGCAGAAATAGTCTCTGTATAAACAACATTTCCTAATACGTCAACAATTTTAACATTTGAATTATCAACACCATTTGAAGAAATTACAGTATAATCATTCGCAGGATTTGGAGCAATATTAAAAGTAGGATTTAACTTAGTTGTTTTTAATCCTAAAGTATAATTAAATCGGATATCAACAGAATCTTCATATGTTGCACAATCTACACTTACATAATATCTATAAGTAGCAGTTGCAGCAATTGCTTCTTCAGGAGTAAAATGTAAAATTACTATACCAGATGCTCCATTATTAATATTCAATGCAAGAGGAGTACAATAAGTTGTCAAAGTGGAAGGAGGAAAACAAGATGTAAAACAGATCATATCTGACCATGCAGCAGGAACACTAACTTCTTTTCTTGTTACTTTCCACGATTTGTTTACACCAGTGTTGTTATGAATTTCAAGATCTAATAGATATTCTCCAGTTGTTGGAATTGAACCAGAAGATGGATCAATATTAATATCAAGTGTTGTACCCGAAATATCAGTCGTTTGACCTTCTACATTGATTGTAATTTGTGAATTTCCTAGAAAAGTACACAAAGAGAAAATTGTTGTTGTTAGTAATATTTTTTTCATGTTGTAATTTTATTAAATTATGGAGAAATTTTTCTGTTAAAACAAATATAGGAAAAAAGATTTAACTATTTACATTTTAACAATCTTAGTTAAAACACTAAATTTTAAGAATCAGCTTCTAAATATCAACCGCAACATACACATTAATAAATGATTAATGTTTTTTTGACAGTTAATTAATCAAGTTAGGGATACAAGAGTTGTATTTAATTTATAGCTCTATTTTACTTAAATATTAGTACTTTTGAATACGGCAAGGTTTTTGAAAAATCAGTTTTCAAATTTTAAAACATACATATTATGAAAAAAGCAGCATTATTTTTAGCAGGATTAGCATTTGTTTTCTCCTCTTTTTCTCAAGAAGAGTCACATACATTAGTAGAAGGAAAAAAAGTTCCATCTGTTCAATTGATGGACATGGATGGTAAATTAGTGAATACTGCAGAATTAGGATTTAAAGGTCCAGTTATAATTAGTTTTTGGGCAACTTGGTGTTCACCATGTAAACGTGAACTAAATACGATTCATGAATTATATACAGATTGGCAAACTGAAACAGGCGTGAATTTGGTCGCTGTTACAATTGATGATGAAAAAACAAAAAGTGGTGTTCCTTTAATTGTTGATGGGAAAGGATGGGAATATTTAGTATTGTATGATGTAAATAGTGATTTTAAAAGAGCAATGGGTGTAAACAATCCTCCTCATACTTTTTTAATAAATACGGAAGGTGAAATAGTTTACTCTCACAATGGTTTTGCGCCTGGGGATGAAGAGAAATTATACCAAGAATTATTGAAATTAGTTAAAAAATAAATTTTACACTTTCAATTAATCGATTGTTTAACAACTTTAATTTTATAATAAATTATTTACGCATGAAAAAAATATTTCTTACCTTATTTCTTGGAAATGTATTTTTAAGTATTGGTCAAAATAATTCTGCAAATATCACGGGAAATATTGAAAGTACTTTTCAATATTTACGTGAAGACACCTTGATAGATGCTAAATTACCACCTGAAAAAGGATTGATTAATTCTTACATGAATGTATTCTATACACAAGGCTCTTTCAAAGCTGGTGTTCGTTTAGAATCCTATTCCCCTCACATTAATGGGTATCCTGAAAGATTTGATGGTACTGGTTTGGGTATGCGATATGTCGGTTATTCGGATAAGTTTGTCGACGTAACACTTGGAAATTTTTATGAGCAATTTGGTTCTGGACTGCTATTTAGAGCTTATGAAAATAGATCATTGGGTTATGATAATGCGATGGACGGTATTCGTTTAATTCTACGTCCACATACTGGAGTTGTGATTAAAGGAGTATACGGCTCTCAAAGACAAGATTTTACGAAAGGAATTGTAAATAAAGCGGAAGGAATTGTTAGAGGATTAGATGTAGATGTTAATTTAAATGGGATAGTTAAACAGCTTAAGGATAAAAAGCTAAATATTACTTTCGGAGGATCTTTTGTAAGTAAATATCAAAAAGACGCTAACCCGCTTTTAAAATTACCTGAAAATGTTGGAAGTTATGGAGCGAGAACTGCAATTCGCTTCGGAAAGATAACATTTGATGGCGAATATGTTATCAAAGAAAATGATCCATCTGCTGACAATAAATACATTTATAATGCGGGGCATGCAGCCTTATTCAATTTAGGTTATACAAAAAAAGGATTTGGAATTTTGTTTTCTGCTAAATCTTCTGACAATATGAGTTACCGTTCAGATAGAACTCAATCTCTTCAGGTAGATTTAATAAACTATATGCCCTCAATGAACAAAACCCACACTTACAATTTAGTAGCTTCTCTTTACCCTTATGCTACACAATTGAATGGTGAAATTGCTTATCAATCTGAAATAATGTATACAATTCCTAAAGGTTCAAAATTAGGAGGGAAATATGGGACAACTTTAAATGCTAATTATTCTACTGCCTATATGCCTAATCAAAACACATCTAAGTATAATCCTCTTGATTCAACTGGTATAGCCTATACTTGTAAACCATTTGATATGAGTTCGACTTTGTTTTGGCAAGATGTTAATTTTAGTATCTCTAGAAAAATCAATAAATCATTTAATATAATTGTAAGTTATTTTGATATTCGATTAAATAATGATGTTGCAAAAGTTACCGAAGAAGCAACAGGAATAATAAACGCACACATTGGTGTTTTTGAATTCGGATATAAAATAAATAAAAATCATTCTATCCGAGTTGAACTCCAAGAGTTAATGACTGAAAAAGGAAAAGGAAGAGATAAAGGAGATTGGGCTACAATAGTAGCAGAATATAATTATAAATCTCATTGGTCTTTTGGTTTTCAGGATCAATACAATTATGCTCATCCTGAAGAATATATGCGTATCCATTACATTATTGGAACTGTTGGTTATTTACAAGGTTCTTCTCGTTTCATGTTAGCTGTTGGACGTCAAAGAGCAGGATTATTTTGTGTAGGTGGAGTTTGTAGAAATGTACCTGCATCTAATGGTCTTACGTTGACATTCACTCAAAGTTTTTAATTTAAAATTTTTAATGATGAAATATATATTTAAATCTAATTTTCTGACATCGATGAAATTAATTCAATTTTGTGTTTTTGGAGTTTTAATAGCTTCCGCCACTTTTATCTCTTCGTGCGACAAAGTAAAAAATCCATATTTACCTCAATACGTAGATATAGACACAACTCTCCTTCCAGCTGGAACAACTTTACAAGATTATAAGAATAACTCATGGTCAGATTGGTCGGAGAATACAAATTCAGTGGTGAATGTTTTGATAGAAGACTTTACAGGTCACAAATGTGTTAATTGTCCCCTTGCAGCTATTGACGCAAGAGCGATTGAATCTGCTCATGAAGGAAGAGTTTTCGTTGCTTCTATTCACGCTGCTCCTGATGGAGGTACTGGATTTCAAAATACTTCAGGGTCGCTTTTCTCTCACGATTTCACAAATCCAAATGGTCTAGCTATTTCAACTGAAATAACAGATGGTGGTTTTGTTGGAAATCCTTCTGGAACGGTTAATCGAAAATTATTTGGTGGTCAAATTTTTCAAGGAAACACAAGTTGGTCTGGTTATACAACTACCATATTGACTGACAATAATTTTGTAATTAATTTACAAGCTCAAACAAACTATTTTACTGAAACAAGAGGTTTGTTTTTACATACAGAAATTGATATAAAACAACCTACTTTAGTTGACACAAATCAAATTTATCAAGTTGTGTATTTAATTGAAGATTCTTTAATTGCTCCACAAATTACACCTTCTTCTTGGGGGAATCCAAATGATATTGATCAAGCGTATGTTCATAGAGATATTATGAGGGGTTGTATAGATAACCAGCCTATGGGAAGACAAATAACAAGTGCTTTTAAAGTAGACAAAAATGGAAATATCTTAACTGGGAATAAATATTATATTAATTACAGTTATAAATTACCTGATCAATACAATCCAGAAAATATGCATTTATTGATTTATGTATACAATAATACAACAAAAGAAATATTACAAGTTATTAAAAAAGATTTTTAATAAGTATATAAACTGATATAAAGCGATTCTTATAGGATCGCTTTTTTGGTTTATAGCTGTTTTGAAACTACAAGAATAGTATATTTTTTGATTTTTTATTTTGATTTTGAAATGTTAATATTGATTTATTATAAACCAATAAAACCATTAAAATGAAAACTCTCTATTTATCAATTATTTGTATTTCTATTTTTCTTTGTTCATCATGTGACAAGGTAAGAACTCCATACCAACCACCTTATATTGACATCGATACAACGCTGCTTCCTGCAGGAACTTCATTACAAGATTATAAAAATAATTATTGGCTTGCTTTTGAAAATAATACGAATGAAAATGTGAATGTTCTTATTGAAGATTTTACTGGGCACAAATGCGTAGGATGTCCAACTGGAGCAATTGATGCTAGAGCCATTGAAACAGTAAATGAAGGTAGAGTTTTTATCGCTTCAATCCATGCAGGAAAAAGTGGAAGCATTGACTTTCAAAATACTGTAGGCCCACTTTTCTCGCATGATTTCACAAATCCAAATGGATTAAATATTGCTAATGAATTAACACAATATGTTGGTTTTGAAGGGAATCCAGCAGGGACTTTTAATAGAAAAATTTTTGGAGGACAAATGTTATCTATGTTAAGTTCAAGTTGGGCAGGATATGTTGCAACTATTTTAAATGAAAATAATCTATTTGCTAATTTACAAGCCAAAACAAATTATTTTAAAGAAACGAGAGGTTTATTCCTACATACTGAAATTGATATAAAACCACCTACAACAAGTGTGACAGATGAGTTATTTCAAGTGGTTTATTTAATTGAAGATTCTTTAATTGCTTCACAAACTACACCTTCTTCTTGGGGAAATCCAAATAATATTGATCAAGCTTACGTCCATAGGGATATTATGAGAGGTTGTCTTGATAATCAACCAATGGGAAGACAAATAACAGATGCTTTTAAGGTAGATAAAAATGGAACTATTTTAACAGGGAATAAATATTATATTAATTACAGTTATAAATTACCTGATCAATACAATCCCGAAAATATGCATTTGTTAATTTATGTTTACAACAATGCTACTAAAGAAATATTACAGGTGATCTCTAAGAAATTTTAACATCTTATATAATCTCTCTAAGGGTTGTTCAAAATTAATTGAACAACCCTTTTTCATTTAAAAAATCATAAACCTACTTTCTCTTTCAATTTAGAATCATTCTAAGTACTTTTGCACTACAGAAATTCAGACAATGGAAATTAATCGCGGAAGTATATTAGAGGTTCTTGGAACAATCATCGAACCTGATTTAAAGAAAGATATTTTATCACTTAATTTGGTAGAACATTTGTCATTTGAAGGAGATCGAATTGAATTGACAGTTAGCATTTTCAACACTGCTTTACACGCTAAAAAAAGAATGCAAGAAGCGCTTGATTTTAATTTAAAAAGAGTTTTCGGTAATTCAATAGAAGTCGTTTCTACGATCAAAGGTTTGCCGGAAGACGCGAAGAAAACACATCGTAAAATTCTACCTGAGGTAAAAAATATTATTGCAATTGCTTCCGGTAAAGGTGGTGTTGGAAAATCTACAATTACTGCAAATATTGCTGGTGGATTAGCTAAACTTGGATACAAAGTTGGAGTAATTGATGCTGATATTTACGGACCATCTATGCCGACAATGTTTGATGTTGTTCATGAAAGACCTTCAATGATTGATGTAGAGGGGACTTCAAAAATAAATCCTATTGAAAGTTACGGTGTTAAAATATTATCAATTGGATTTTTTACTGAACAAGATAATGCAGTTGTATGGAGAGGACCCATGGCATCAAAAGCAATGACGCAAATGTTTACAGATGCTTATTGGGGTGAATTAGATTATTTGTTAATAGATCTTCCTCCAGGTACAGGTGACATTCATCTTTCATTGGTTGGATTAGTTCCATTGGATGGTGTTGTAATTGTCAGTACTCCGCAAGAAGTTGCTTTGGCAGATGCACGAAGAGGTGTAAATATGTTTCAGATGGACACGATCAATGTTCCAATAGTTGGTATCGTTGAAAATATGGCTTGGTTTACACCAGCGGAATTGCCAGAAAACAAATATTATTTATTTGGAAAAGACGGTGCAAAAGAATTAGCAGAAAAAATGGAGGTTCCTTTTTTAGGTCATATTCCATTGGTTCAAAGTGTTCGTGAAGCTGGTGATGCTGGTAGACCTGCTGTTTTTCAAGAAAACACACCTTCTTCTAAGGCTTTTGATGAATTAGTACGTACATTTGTAGAACAAGTGAAGAAAGTAAAACAAACTACACACATTAAATAAGTATAGATATGATATTGAATAAAGCGGAATTAGAGGCAAAAGTCAATGTTGTTTTATTAGAATTACGTCCATTTTTCGAGGCAGATGGCGGTGATATTGAATTTGTTGAAATTACAGATGAAGGTGTTTTGAAAGTAAAATTAATGGGGGCATGTAGCGACTGTTCTATGAGTATGATGACCTTGAAATCTGGAGTTGAAGAAGCTGTAAAGAAAATTGCTCCTGAAATTATTTCGGTTGAAGCAATTAATCTTCCAAGTTTCGTATAAAGAATTATTTTTTAGATAGATATTAAAAAAGCCAACTCAATTATGAGTTGGCTTTTGTATTTTAGAACAAATAAATGTCTTCTCTTCTAATTATTTTGCAGCTGCATATTTCGAAGCAACAACTTCCCAATTAATTACATTGAAAAATGCATTCATATAATCAGGTCTTCTATTTTGGTAGTTTAAATAGTAAGCATGCTCCCAAACATCCATTGCTAAAATAGCTGTTCCATTACATCCTTCTCCCATTAATGGATTGTCTTGATTTGGAGTTGAACAAACTGTCAATTTTCCATCAGCAACACACAACCAAGCCCATCCTGAACCGAAACGAGTAGCTCCAGCTTTACAAAACTCTTCTTTAAACGCTTCAAATGAACCAAATGTAGCATCAATATCTGCAGCTAAAGCTCCTGTTGGAAGACCTCCAGCATTTGGTGCCATTACTTCCCAGAATAAATTGTGATTCCAAAATCCACCTCCGTTATTTCTAACTGCTGGTTTGTCTTTACAGTTTTTAAGAATTTCTTCGATTGATTTCCCTTCTAAATCTGTTCCAGCAATTGCAGCATTTAAATTTGTTGTATAAGCTTGGTGGTGTTTTGAATGGTGAATTTCCATTGTTCTTGCATCAATATGTGGCTCTAAAGCATCGTATGCGTATGGTAAACTTTTTAATTCGAATGACATATTTTTAATTTTTAAATTGTAATTATTTGAATAGATTACAAAAATACTTTTTTTGATGATATACAGTGTCATGATTCTGTCAAAATTAGAGTTTTCTTTATTTTTAAAATATTCCCCCCTTTGGAGGCTAATCTTTATACACAAATATTTATTATTGATTAAAAATTGATTGCGAAGCTGGTTAGATTGGTCTTTCTAAAGAAGTAGATGTAAATTTCTTCGTAATTGCGTTTCGCTTTTTCTGCGAAAATAAGCATGAAGAAGAGTATTTACGTGCGGTTTTACGAAAAGTAATGTAGTAAAAACTTCCTTAGAAAGATCTTGATTTTTGCTTACTTTTCATCAAGGAAAAGTGA
>CANJKA010000125.1 GCA_947474675.1 Flavobacteriales bacterium | reverse complement strand
TGTTGAATTCTACCAGAAATTTTTATTTCAAAACTTTCAATGTCAATAAATTGAATTAAATCACCAATCATATATCTCCATAATCCTGCGTTGGTTGTGATGACCATTGCATAATCAACGTCTTGTCTTACTTGATCAATTGTAAGGGCAAAATGCAAATCTTTACAATTCCCTTCTGAATCAAAATAATCAGGTGTAAATGGTATAAATTCATAAAATATTCCGTTTTCTAAAAGCAATTGCATGCCTTCTTTTTCAGGTGAAGTTTGAAAAGCAAAATACCCTTCACTTGATAAATAAGTGTCTAATAAATGGACTTTTTTACCTGTAATTGAATCAAGTTTTTTAATATAAGGCTCTATAAATACACCACCATGAATGTATAACTCAAAATTAGGCCAAATATCATGAATCGATTTTAAATTATATACTTCAATAATTTTTTCAATCAATAATATACACCAACTAGGTACTCCAGCAATAATTCCAATATCCCAAGACGGAGCTTTAATAACCATTTGTTCTAATTTTTCACTCCAATTTGTTAGATCAGTGATTTTTTTATTTGGTTTAGTGAATGGGCTGTATATAAATGATGTATGCTTTTTTAAAATCCCACTTAAATCACCTTCAAAATGTTTATCCACCTTTTTTAATTTAGAAGACCCTCCTACTACCAATATTTTAGAACTGAATACTTTCCTGTCTAGATTTAGCTGGTGTAGGGTAGAAATTTGATTGACACTCGTCTTTTGAAAAGACTTAATCATTTGATTCGTAACAGGAATTCTTTTACTCGGTGACCCTGAAGTTCCTGATGAAAGAGCATAATATTTAATTTTACCTGGCCAAGTGTGATTCTTTTTTCCTTTAATAGATTTTATAAGCCAATCTTCATAAAACTGGTCATAATTTGTTATTGGCACGTTGAATTGAAATTCAGAAACTAAATTTGGATTAATCAAGATTTCATTAAATATATATTTATGACCGAAATCGGTGTCTTTTGAAAAATCAATTAATTTAAATAATGTTCTAATTTGACTTTTAAACTCTCTTGCAATTAAATTATTTTTTTGAAACTTGACCTTTGATGATGTTTTTAAAATTTTTCCAATTAAAGGCATAATTAATTTTTAAATTAAATTCTTATACAAATTTCAATTCTTTTAGACGAAACAATGTTTTTTTAATATTAAGAAATGTTTAAATCTGATAAATTTTATTACTTTTAAGCATTGGATTTTGATTTTGATTATCTTTGTACCAACTTTAACGAATTTACACATGGAAACTAAAACATTTATTGTACCTCACGATTTTTCACACGTGGGAGAAAATGCATTAAATCACGCTATTGCCACTGCTAATAATTTAGAAGCTCAAATATATGTTGTACACGTTGTAAAGCATGAAAAAGATATTGCAGATGCTGAAATAAAATTGAAAGAAATATTAAGTTCTGTTAATTCCAATTCTCCATTAATTCCAAGTATTAGAGTTGGAAATATTTTCGATGATATCGGTGATTTTGCTGCTGAACATAAAGCTGAATTAATATTCATGGGTACACATGGAACAATTGGATGGCAACATATTACAGGAAATAAAGCCCTTAAAGTTGTTACTCATTCTGATGTTCCTTGTATTATTGTTCAAGGTAGAGCTATTAAACCATCAGGTTATGATGATATCGTTGTTCCTTTAGATTTAAACAAAGAAACAAAACAAAAATTAGCAATAGTTGCCAATTTAGCAACGTATTTTAAATCTCGTGTTCATTTAATTACTCCAAATGAAACTGATGAATTCTTAAGAAAAAAAGTTCATGCAAATATTCTTTTTGCAAAACGTTTTTTCTCTGAAAGAGATATTGAAGTAACTACAACATTTGCCTCAAGTGGACATTTCGAAAAAGAAGTTGTTAAACATGCTGTTACAATTAACGCTGATTTAATTGCTATTATGAACATGAACAGAACAAATGGTCTTTTTCAAAATATTGGATCAAATGAAGAACAATATATTATAACAAACGAAGCACAAATTCCTGCTTTGATTATCAATCCTCTTGATAGTCCTTACGGAAGTAGCTTTATGTTTGGATAGAATTCTATTCATATCTATAAAATTAAAAACCCTCATTTGAAATTTCAAATGAGGGTTTTTTTTATGGAGAGGTATTTATTCCTTTATTTAGATCGAGTTATATTAATTTAGAGAAAAAATTATACGCCTTAATAAAATGATCAAAAAATTATTAAGCTTCACAATTATTTAATATTCATTCAAAAAACGATAGATTCTAATTTCACTCACTCGTTTTATACTTGATCCTAATTTTCTAAGTATATTTTCTTTGTTATTGAATTTATTTTAACAATGTAAAATCCTTCCGTCAACTTTGTTTTTATAACTCCTTCTTTTCCATTTTCAGAAAGATCAAAGGAACCTACTTTTTGAGATAATAAATTATAAATTTCTATTTTTTGATTTTGTTCATCTCCTGAATTTTTGAATGAATAATAAAGCATGTTTTCTGAGGAGTAGAGAACTACTTCATCGTTTGAAACTGCTTTTAAGCCTAATCCTGATTGTGTCGATAAACTGTTCAATAGTGAATTTGGATCACTTGGGTTTAAATCGTTCGTTAGTTCCCACATGATGATTCCTTGATGACCATAATTGTCAACATATTTGTATTTATTTTTAATACTAACCGGTGTTTCATAGTAAATTTTCTTACCATTAATGCCAATATATCCACTGTAATTAGTTGGGTCAAGAAGATCATAAGATGTTGGAGCATTTGGATATTGGGTTACAATGTCCTGATAAGAAAGTGTTACATAACCATTTGCGCCATTTGGTTTTGGTGTTGAAAAATCATATCCATAAAAAGCAGATCCAATACACAATTTTGCTCTTGGGACTGTAAAACCTCCATCATGATTCCATGTTGATTCTGAAATTCCTTGCCAATATTCCAATGCATCTTGTGCAGAGTAAATCGGGTTATCCAATGTCTGATTTACATACGTATTTATTGGCGTTTTGTAAAGTGTGGTGTGCGGACCATGTGGGGAAGTAGACCAAGAACCAGTATAGTCATACGTCATTAAACCGATCCAATCTAAGTATTGAGCAATTCCATCATCGTAATTATTTCCATACCATGATGTTCCAAAAACAGCAGCAGAAGTCAATAAATTTGGACGCAACGATTTAAGTTTTTGAGCTAATTTTTTCAAACCAACTGCTGCTTGATGTGGTCCAGCATCTGGATCATTCCATTTACTTCCTCTAATTCTTCCACCTAAATCTGTTGTTCCTGAAATAGCTGCATCAGCCCACCAACACTCCATGTCTAAATCGATTCCATCAATTCCATTGTTATCTGCATAATTTACAATCAACTGTGCAATTTCGGTCAACTTTACATCGTTGTTATAATAATTGTTCATCAACCATAAAAATCCATAGTCTTCAGCTCCTCCAATTGCCACTGAAACTTTTGTTTGTGCCGCATGTGATCTGCTTAACAATTGATTAGTTACCAATACGTTATTTACAGCACTTGTGCTTTCTGAAGTAAATTCAATAGAAGCAAAATCTGTCGAATTAAAGTTGGTGTTATTCGTTTTAAATTCTAAAAAAGACACAATTACATTCGTCACTTTAGAAGGGTCGTAATCATTAAAATTATAGGTTGTGTTCCACGAAGGCATATAACCAATAACCCTAGTTGTATTCGTATAAGCTGGCCCAACAACATTATCAGCGTTTCCACATCCACCTAAATTTGTCCAATCAGACCCTGGAGGTGCTGTATTTGTCCAATATTTTGCTTCATAATTGTGATTGCTAACAGTCACATGTTGTCCTTGTGTATAAGCTGTACCAGGAACATAAGCAGAGTAACATCCTGGAAATGAATATTGACCATAGCTGCAAAACGAGCTAATTAATGATAAAATTACTATTAGTTTTAGCATAATTTATTGTTTTTATTAGTTTTTAATAACTTTTACTATTTCTGTTTTTCCACTTGCAATTATTTTTAAAAAATAAATTCCCTCTGCTAATTCTGTTGTTTTGATTTGTAAATCAAAAGAATTATTTGATTTTTTTAAAATTGTTTTTCCTGTTGCGTCAACTAGAAAGTAATCGTAATTCGCAAATTTTGATTGAATTATTATATAATCAGTAAAAGGATTCGGATAAACGTTTTCAAAAACAGTATTTTCATTTTCTTTTAAAGATGATGAAGAAGGAGTTGGGTTACAAAACTCATTGTTTAAAACAGTAGTCAACGGTGTACTAGAAATTATTCCTGAACCTGGAGTAGATTCAATATAATCTCCCGTAATTTCCCAGACAATACCTCCTTTTAATCCTTTTTCATTGATAAATTGTGCTTTTTCTAAAACAGATGCTTCATTGTCATAGGAAAGAAAACCTTTGTATCCATTTTTCCCTGTTAAATAAGGTACTTTAGAAACATCATCCCAGTTATAATCGTAATTTGAAAGCTGAGTTAGGATATTATAATATTGGGGTGAACCTTCATCAACATTAAAATTTGCATCCACTTGGCCTGTTGACGGAACATGAATACCTACCGCATTACTGCACATTGTGCTTCTTCCATAATGAGCTATTCCCATTGTGATTTTGGAAGAAGGAACTCCATAACCTAATAAATTGTTTATCGCCTCAGAACAGCTGTAACCGTTGTTAACTCCAATTGCTGGATAAAGTGGTGCGTTGTGTCCCGTTGTGTTGTCAAACGCTCCGTAAAAATCATATGTCATAACATTTATAATGTCTAAAATGTTTTTCACACTGTTCCATTCAACATCTGCTTGTCTATCTGGAGCTGCACAACTGCCGCTGTTAATAATAACGATTTTCCCATCGTTGGTTCTATTGCAGTTAGCGCATTTCTTATTTGCTGTAAAAAGATCGTGTAATTTTGCTTGTCCGCAGGAACTCCATTGTGGTCAGCTGTTCCATCACTATAACCTGGGTATTCCCAATCTACATCAATACCATCCAAATTATACAACTGAACCATTGTTTGGCAATCCGATGCAAATTGTGCCCGTTTTATTGGATCTGCAGCTATAGCTGAAAAATTACCTGAAAAACTCCATCCACCGATTGAAATAAGTAATTTTACATTATTCGTGTGGCAATAATCACTAAATTTTTGATTTGGTTGGTGATAAGCAATATTGCCAAAGTCATTAGAAGAATCATAACCCGTTGGAGATGTTGCCCAATTTATTGGACCTAATAAAATATTTTTATCTCCCCATGGATCTGATAAAGAAATAGAACCATTACTTTCTGGTTTAAAAAAAGAATAATTTAATACCGTATAATTTTGATAATGAATCGTTGTTGGGTTAACTAATTTATTTCGATCATACCATTGCCATCCTGGATAATATCCTACAACTTCTTTGCATGGGTTTTGGGCAATTAATTCTACTGTTAGTAAAAAAAATAACACCATCGTTTTAAATTGCATTGTGTTCATACATGTTTTGTTTAAAATAATAAGTAAGTTATTCGTGTTGTTCTATTAAGAACACAGCAAAATTAAAGAGGAAACCTATTATTTTAAAAAAAAGATCTAGCAGATTGATCAATTACTTGCCATTTAATGAAATTGTAAGTGTATGATTTACAAATGTTTTTCAGCACTCACTCTCATGTTTTTAAATTGAGATGGTGTAAGTCCATTTATTTTTTTAAAGCTACTGTTAAAAGAAGAAATGGAAATATATCCAACGATTTTTGCAATTCCATCAATGCTAAAATGATCGAATTCCTCAATGGCTAACATTTTTCGAGCCGCATTAATTCGAACACTATTAATCCAAGAACTGTAATTTGTCTCGTAATTCGAATTAATTGCTTCAGACAAATACGTACGGTTTGTATTTAGTTTTTTAGCCAATTTATCAATAGTCAAACTAGAGTTTTTATAAAGTTCTTTGTCAAAAATCAGTTTTTCAAGTTCTACTATTAATTCAACATTCACACTTTTATCAGATAATTCGGGTTTCGTTCTCGGAATTTCAGCTTTTGCTAACTCTAAATTTTGTTGAAGAAGGACTTCATTTTTCTTACGAATATTTAGAAACAACTTAGTGATAATTGACAAAACTACAAGCACAATTAATAATATAAAAAGAAGTATTTGTTGTTGTTTCTTTTTAGCATTTAATCGATCTGAAATTCTTTTTTTCTCCTTTTTAGCGAGAGCAATTTTATCTTCTAAATCGTAAACAGCTAAATTTTCAGATATTTGATTAACACCAATAACTTGATTTAAGCTATCTCTTTCTTTCAACGATAAATAAGCATTTTTATAATCTTTCGCTTGAACATAATTATAACTTTCAGAATAAATTATACTCGATAAATTAAGGTTCATACCATATTCATAGCATAAGTCTTTTGCCTGTTTTAGATAATAAACTTCTTTCTCGAAAATTCCATCCATTTCATATATAGAAGCTTGAATTATAAGCACCCTAAATTGATCTAAATAATTAAAATCTTTTGTTTTAGAAATAAACTTTTGAGCTTCTTCGCAATAAAAAAGTGCTTTTTTTGAATCATTCCGAATTAAATAATACAGAGCTAAATTCGTTCTTAAAAGGACATAAAATTTAATTACGCCTTGCTTTTCTAATTTTTCTGCTAAAATATAATTTACCATTTGTCGAGGATCTTTTTTCCTAGAATAAAGGTAACCCATGTTTAAATAGGCGTTTTTTAATTCTTCTTTATTGTTCGAATTTTTTAAAAATGCGATTGCTTTTTTATTGCTTTCAATTGCTTCGCTAAATCTATCAACTCTATTTAATAAACGTGAAAAAACCAAATAATAACACCCTTTTAAATAATTATCATCTTTCTTTATTTGAGGTTTGAGGTTTCTCAATAATTCAAAAGACTTGTTTAAAACAGAAAGCTCAACGACACACTTTACATAAGCAATATCATTAATCATTTTTAATCGTTTGGTTGGTAAAAGCTCTCCTATTTTAACATACATAGAGTTTACTTCTCGAATATCTTGAATAGAAGAATAATATTCCCAATAACTGATTACATCTTCAGGAGCGCTGATTTTTACTTTTTCTATAAAAGCTGGTTTTGAAATTTCTGCCTTTACTTGAATCGACATCAAACAGGTTAGAAAACAAAAAAGGATCGTGTTTAATTTCAACATTTAGTTAAATTGACGTATGGTAAAATATAGATTAAGCAAAAGTACAAAAAAGGATGTTGTTTTTAAAATAAATATCAGTTAGACAATTTAAAAATAAAATCGGAAATTTGATTCAAGATGTAAGTCAACTTAAATGAACTTCGTTGTGATACTCGACAAATTTAAATAAATAGCTATAAGAGCACAAAATATTGACTCTAAAAATGACTCTGATAAACACTTATAGCTTCTATTTAGGATAATTCTATGATTGACAAATTATTAAATTTTCTTTCCCAATCTGAATCTAAAACAGAAAAGAAAATTAAATTTCCGTCTATGACAAAACAACAAATAATTGACCAAGCAATACTTGTGGATAAAGAAATTGAGGAAGGAAAAACAACCTCTCATGATAAAGCATACCAAGAGTTCAAAAAATGGAAATAAAGAAAAAATCCTGAAAAATTAAAATAACAAAAAACTTAATTAACACAATTTTTTCTAACTAGGTCAGATGAGAATGTACTTTTAAATTGCAACTAAGCATGAAATTGGCGTTCGTTTTTCATGACGCCAATTGGGGCTTAGTTGGAGTTTTTTTTGAGTAGTTGGAGTTAATAAAACCTACATTTCTGGTATTTCAATTAAACTAGTAAAATCTACCTTCCACATATCTAACTCATACAACTTACCTTTATCATCAATATTTAATGAAGCAGAGACTAAAACACCATCTTTATCTAAAAACTGTATTTCACTTACTTTTTCTCCAAATTTCCTATTTTCATATAGATCTCCAGTAGGATATAATTTTAAACTAGATGTAGTAGAAGGCATTTTTAGTTTAGCGATAACAATAACCTCGGGCATATTTGTATCTTTTCGCCAACCACCATTCTCACTACCCATATGAGTCCAAGTTTTTCCACTACAATCAGTATGTTTATCGCCTTCACTTCCTCCAGAGGGTTTATCACCATCAACAGGTTCTAATCCTAATGGATCATTATAATAAATAGGATTATTCGCAAAAGCAACATACGGACTCATCTCTGGGAATTGTTGCTTCATCGGATCCAAACTCAACCAACGTCCCAATCTCGGATCATACTGCCTAAACTCAGTCGTGTAAGAATTCCCATCCCCTTTCATTTCAGGGTCTTTCTCCATACCGTTATACCCGAAACGGTATTCTGTTGAGTTGGTATGTCGGTTAGGCATCTGCATCCCGAAGGGGTGATAGTCTCCTTTTATCATCAATCCTTATACTCATTCCTAATCAACCTCTCTTTAATATCTTCCAAGTTTTGCAATTTCTTAGCTCTTCTTGTTGCTTTGGCTGTTTCGGTAAAATACTTATGATTCGTTAAAAACATCACTTGTAATTCATCCCATTTTCGATCGCTGTCGATTTTTCCGTGTTCTCTTAATTCTACCCGAAGTCTGTCGGCTATAACGTGAAAATCGTCTCTTCCTAAATAGTCTAAATCGGCGTCACAAATAATTTCTTCTAACTTGTTTTTTGGATTGTGTGGAATTTGAGTCACATAAATCAACTCTTTTATAATTTTGATATGTTGATCTGTATATCCATATTTTGGAAGAATTTCTTCTGCTAATCGTGCTCCAATTGGTTCGTTTTTATCGTATTGTTCTATAAATCCTGCATCGTGATAGGAAGCGGCCGATTTTAATAAGAACAACCCTTCATCGGTAACATTTTCTCTTAATGCTAAACTTTCTACTGCACTTACAACATCTTGAACGTGCTCTAAACAGTGATAATGTAACTTGGGTGACAATCCTTTTTGAAGAACTCGTGTAATATGTCTTTCTGCTTTATTATAATTAATTGAACTGTATAAATAAAGATTCACAACTTGCTGAAAACGTTCATTTGGATAAATTCCTTCTCCGTTAATTGAAAGTTGTGTTTTAATTCTTTCAATGGAGTACATTTCCATTTCGTTGTTGTTCTTCGATTTTGCTTTTCCTCTAAAAACACATTCAAAATAAGGTTCTACTAATTTATAGGTTTCTCCTGTTACCGTTACTTTTCCAGGCTCACCCATCATCTCCATCCGTTGAGCTCTATTTACAGCTGAGCCCCAAATATCATAAGCTAATTTTTCACTTCCAATAACTCCTGCAGTTACTTCTCCTGTATTAATTCCCAAACGAAGTGACCAATATTCTTTGTCATTCTTTTCAGCTTCATCCTTCAATCCTTTCATGTAGTGTTGAATTTGAAGAGCCGCTAAACAAGTGTCAATTGGATTTGAATCATTACGTACAGGAACACCTCCAGCACACATATACGCATCACCAATCGTTTTAATTTTTTCTAAATTGTTATTTACGATGATTTCATCAAATTTTCGGAAATAGATATCCAATTGATTTACCAAATCTGTTGGGGTCATTTTCTCAGCAATCTTTGTAAAACCGACAAAATCAGTGAACAAAATAGAAACCTTTTTATAAGCTCTTGCGCTTGTTTTTCCGCTGTTTTTCAATTCTTCTACAGTAGATGCTGGTATGATTTTTCGAATTAAATTTTCTGTTTTATCTTTTTCTATTTGAAGTAATCTTTTTTGTTCAATTACTTTGTTTTTTTCGTTATTAATTATTTCGTTTTGCTCTTCAATTTGTGTGTTTTTAGCGCGAATTTCGCTCGTCCTTTCCACAATTTTCATTTCCAAACGTACTAATTTACGTCTCTCTAACTCAACTTTTTGACGGACAAATAAACGAACAATAAGAAGAATAAATCCTGTAACTAAAACCCAAAACCACCATTTCCACCAAAAAGGAGAAGCAATAATTATTTGAAGTTTACCTGGATGTTTACACCATTCCCCCTCACCTGTTCTAGCATACACAAATAACATATATTCTCCAGGAGATAAAGATGGAAGACGAATCTCATTGTTTGTTCCTAGATAAATTTCACCTTCATCTAATCCTATAACATTATATTTATAATTAATTAAATCAGGATTACTTAAATCAGAAGCAATCACTTGAAAAGATAAATTTCTTTGCTTATAACTTAACTCTAATCTATCTAAAGTAGAAAGAGCAAATTTTAAAGGAGATCCTTTTTCTCCAGTAACAACCCAATTGTGATCGATTTTTAATTTTGAAAATTGAACTTCTACTTCATTCTTTTTTTCAACCAATAAATTAGGGTCAAAATAATTATACCCGTTTATTCCTCCAAAATACAATTCCCCGTTTTTAGACTTAAAGTAAGAACCCATGTTGAATTCATTACTCATCAAACCATTAACTTCTTTGTAATTTACGATAGCATACGTGTCTAAATTAAAACAACAAATTCCCATATTTGTACTTAACCAAAGGTTCTTATTATCGGCGGAAACCATACCGTAAATAACGTTATTCGGAAGCCCTTTTAGTTTATTGAAAATTTCTATTTTTTTTGTTGATTCATTCCATTTTATCAACCCAGTACCAAATGATCCGAACCAATATTCTTTATCATTTCTTTTGTAAATAGAAGTTATATAATCCTTTGAAACATTTAATATTTTTGCATTAAATTTATAAGGAACTATTAAAAGTTCTCCCTTTTTTTCAACTAGTTTATTTAATCCTCCTGTGCTTGTAGAAAACCACATTTGACCAACATTATCTTTGAAAACAAGCCTACAAACTCCACTTGAAATCGTTTTATCTTTTTTATTATTATTATGTTCAAAAAATAAAGTTTTTTTCGTTTTTAAATTTAATAAAACAACCCCTCCATTTGTTCCTAAAAAATAAAAGTCTTCTTTCCAGTGTTTAATTGAATAAACACGTGAATAATTAAATAATGAAATGTTTTTTAAAAGTGTGGTTTTTTTAAAACTATAGTTGTTTTTTGAGGTTATTTTTAATTCATATAACCCGTCTGAAGTACCAACAAGAATAAAGTTTTTACTTACAACGTGTAGAGCTAAAACCATACACTCTCCAACAATTAATTCTGCTTTTTCTATGTTTCTATAATAGTGTTCAAATTTTCTTGTTTTACGATCGTACTTAGAAATTCCTTTATCTGTTCCTACATATAAACATTCTGAATTATTATCTTCTGCGAAACTCCATACACTTGATGAAGGAATTCCTTGTTCTAAATTTTCTGAAGGTCCGACCCCTGAAAACCCTTGAAGCATTGGGTTAAAACTACTTAAACCTCTTGTAGATCCAACCCAATATGTTCCTTTATTATCTTTAAAAAAAGCATTTGTTTTATTATTTAATATCGCATTTTTTCTAAAAATATCTTCGCAACTATTAAAAATATATCCATCCTTTTTAAGTGTAAAAAGTCCATTGTTATTTGTGGATAAAATCCAATTTTTATTTTCTGTTAATAATATATCTTCAACTTCAATGTTTCCGTATTCTTTGTAAAGTTTTTTAAATTTTATATACGTTTTATGACTTATTAAAGAGTGTTCGAAAACACCTTCAGAGGTACAAATTAGAACTCTTTGTTTTTCACAAGCCATTATTTTTTTCACTGCTCCAATACGACCTTTATAATACGGAATAAAAACTTTTTGAATCGTTTTCTTTTTAATATTACATCGATAGATCCCTTTATCTTCAGTTCCTACAAACAATTCTCCATTTTCAGCTTGAAAAACTGTTTGAACTTTACGAGAAGGTAAAAGATATGAATAAGATGTGATTTTTTCTGTTTTAATATTAAACATCAATAGCCCTGAAGTCAGAGATGCAAGCCACAAGTTTCCATCTTTGTCTATTGAAATTTTTTCAACCTGAAGTGGTGTATTTTTAAAAAAGGAAAACGTTTTAAATTTTTCCTTTTTAAAATCATATTTTGTTAATCCATTTAAGGTTCCAAACCATAAATTTCCATCGTTTGATTTAGTAGAACAACGAATGTATTCACTTTCAATTCCTTTTGTGTTATCAGAATTAAATATTTCGAAGTTTTTTCCGTCAAATTTATTTAAACCATCTTGCGTTCCAACCCAAAGAGCATTTGATTTATCTTGAATAATACAAGTAACCGAACTTTGAGATAGTCCTTCGTTTATTGAATAATTTGTAAATCGGTAAGACGATTGAGCGAGAAGAATACTTTTCGAGCATAATAATAATATAAACAACGAAAAATACTTCATAAATTCACTTCAGTTAATAGTATTATTAATGTATTATTCTTTTTACGCTTTAGTTGCAGTATTTGTTACAGGAGTTGCTAATATAGTTGTTTTTTCTAAATCTTGATCAAACATATACATTCCTCCTTTGTCTCCACCAATTAATCTTAGTTTATCTAAAATTGTTCTTGCTGTTGCTTCCTCTTCTAATTGTTCAGATACATACCACTGAACAAAATTATGCGTTGAATAATCTTTTTCTTGTAAACAAACATCTACTAAATTATTGATGCTTTCTGTCACCATAATTTCATGTTTCAATAATTCTTCGAAAACATTTTCTAAGTTATTATATTCAACAGGGGGTTTTTCAATTTGTGGAATAATCGTTACACCACCTCTTTCATTGACAAATTTCACTAATTTTAGCATGTGAAATCTTTCTTCATCTGATTGAGCATATAAAAATTTAGCTGTACCGTTTAATCCATGATTTTCTGACCATGAAGCCAT
>CANJKA010000124.1 GCA_947474675.1 Flavobacteriales bacterium | reverse complement strand
ATTCCTGTTAGCACTATAATTGAAGAATACGGTTCTCCTTGTTTCGTTATTTCTGAAAGACAAATTCGTAAAAATGTTCAGAATGCAAATAGAGCTTTTAAAACAAGATATCCTAAAATTCAATTTGCTTGGAGTTATAAAACAAACTATTTAAGTGCTGTTTGTAATGTTTTTCATCAAGAAGGTTCTTGGGCTGAAGTTGTTTCAATTTACGAATACAAAAAAGCGTTACAAAATGGAGTTGAAGGGAATAAAATTATCTTCAATGGTCCAGATAAATCAGAAGCAGATTTAGCATTAGCGGTTGAAAATAATTCATTGATTCACATCGATCATTTTGACGAATTATATTCTTTAGTTGGATTAATGGAAGGTTCTTCTAAAAGAGCTAGAGTAGCGATTCGGGTAAACATGGATGTAGGAATTTATCCAATGTGGGATCGTTTTGGATTCAATTATGAAAACGGTCAAGCTTGGAATGCGATTATTAAAATAATGGCTCACAAAGAATTGGAATTAGTTGGGATTCATAGTCATATTGGGACTTTTATGTTGTCAACTGCAGCTTATGGAATTTCTGCTTATAAAATGTGTGATTTAGCAATAAATGTAAAAGCTAAATATGGTTTAGCGATTCAGTATTTAGACATGGGTGGAGGTTTTGCATCAACAAACACGTTGAAAGGTTCTTACTTACAAGGAGCGGATATAGCACCATCTATAGATGATTATGCAGAAATTATTACCTCAACAATTTTAAATTCTAATTTTCAACAAGATGAATTACCAACGATTATTTTAGAATCAGGTAGATCATTAATTGACGATGCAGCTTGGTTAGTTGGATCTGTCGTGGCAACAAAAAGATTGAGTGATGGAAGAAGAGCAACAATTATGGATTTTGGAGTGAATCTTTTATTCAATGCTTTCTGGTACGATTACAAAATTTCTCCAGCACAAGAATTCACACATCATACGGAAGATATGGTAATTTACGGGCCACTTTGTATGAACATTGATTGTATCAGAGAAAATATAAATTTACCGCTTTTAAATAAAGGAGATCAGGTAGTTGTTCATAAAGTTGGAGCGTATAATATGACTCAATGGATGCAATTTATTCAAATGAGACCGAAAATCGTTTTAATTGATATGCTTGGTAAATCTCACATTCTTCGTGAAAATGAATCGTTAGAAACAATGATGGAGTTGGAAAGAATGCCTGAACATTTAAAAGGTCCAAACAAATAAAAATGATTTTATAGTGATTAGTGATTAGTGATTAGTTTATTCTAATAACTAAAAGCTAATAACTAAAAGCTTACAACTAACAGCAAAAGCTAAAAAAATGAAATATTGGTTCAGTAGTATTTTGAATAGTTATAGCCAGATTTTTTATTCATTGAATAAAGTTCTTGCCTTAACAATTCTTCTAACAACTTTTTTCACTCCTCATCTTGGTTTGTCTGGTTTGTTTGCTGTAGTTTTAGTTAATGTTACTGCTTATTTAATTGGAATAAATAGAACATTAATAGAAGAAGGATTATACGGGTTTAATGCATTGTTATTGGGTTTGTTTTTAGGATTTCAATATGAGGTAAATTCAACTTTTGTATTGTTGTTTATTGTTTCTCAGATGATGTTATTGATTATTTCGGTTTGGTTATTTGGTATTTTTAGTCGACATAAATTACCTTTTTTATCTTTCCCGTTTATCATAACGTATGCTATTATAGCGATGTCAGCAAGTAGTTTTCAGAACATTTCTTTGAATATGGATTTAGCATATACTGCAAATAAGTTAGCAATTGAAAAGACATCGTTTATTTATGATTTTGTTCATTCTTTTGACAGTATTCTTATGCCAAAATCATTGATCATCTATTTTAAAACATTGGCTGGTACATTTTTTCAAACAAGTGTTTTAGCTGGAGTTTTAATCGCCGGAGCTTTGTTATATTTTTCAAGAATTGCTTTTTCATTAAGTCTACTTGGTTTCTTTTCAGCATATTTTTTCTATTCCGCTTTTGGAGCTGATGTTAATGATTTAGATTTAAATTTAGTGGGATCAAATTTTATCTTTATGGCAATTGGGATTGGATGCTTTTATATTATACCAAATACCTTTAGTTATATCGCCGTTATTTGTTTGACACCACTTTTGATGATGTTGATGTTGTTCTTAACAAAAACAATGGACGTGTTTCAATTGAAATCTTTCACTTTAGCTTTCAGTGTTATTATTTCATTGTTCTTATTATTTTTGCAGCATCGATGGTTTCATAAATTTTTACATTTGGTTACAATTCAGTATTATTCTTCTGAAAAAACTATTTATAAATTTATCACTTCTATTAATCGTTTTAAGAATGAGCATTTAGCAAAAGTACAATTGCCTTTTTGGGGAGATTGGTTTGTTAGTCAAGGATATAACGGAAAAATAACACATTTAGGAGAGTGGGGGAAAGCCTTAGATTTTGTAATTGTTGATGAGTCAAAAGAAACATATCAAGATTTAGGAACTAGTAGAGATGATTTTTATTGTTACAATAAACCAGTTTTAGCCCCAATGGATGGGTATATATTCAATATCATTAATACGATAGAAGAAAATGATATTTCAGGTGTCAACACAACTGATAACTGGGGGAATACAATTGTTCTGAATCATTTAAATGGTTTGTTTACTCAGATTAGTCATATTAAAAAAGATTCATTTAAAGTTGCGATTGGTGACTATGTAACAAAAGGAACTGTTTTAGCAACTTGTGGGAATTCAGGCAGATCACCTGAGCCTCATATACATTTTCAAGTGCAATTAGATCCTAAAGTAGGATCGAAAACTACCGAGTATCCAATCGGATATTTCATTGAAAAGGAAGGTTCGAAACAACATTTAAGAATTTCAGAAATCCCAAAAGAGGATACAATCATTAGTAATGTAGATGTGAATATATTATTAACTGAAAGTTTCAATTTCATACCAGGGAAAAAGATGAAGTTTTTAGAAGAAGGATCGACTTCATTTATAGAATGGGAGATTTTCACGGATGAATTGAATCGAAAATATATTTATTGTCACAATTCGAAATCGATTGCTTATTTTGTTAATGATGGTACTATGTTTTATTTTTTCGATTTTGAAGGAAGTAAAAAGTCCTTATTGTTTCATTTTTATTTAGCTTCTTATCGCGTTTTATTAGGTTGTTATGAAGGTGTAGAAGTAAACGATTCAGTTCCGTTGATTTATTTCAACAACAAAATTATTCAATTTATTCAAGATTTTTTAGCTCCATTTTATCTTTTTACCAAGGCTGAATATCAATCAACTTATGTTCGGATAGATAATGTTCATGATCCTTTAGTCGCAACTTTAAAATCTAGTATTGAAGCAAAATTTGTGAACTTTAATTTTAGGAAAATCAATTTTGAAATTGAGTTAAATAACAAAAGTATTCACCAATTCAGTTTTAGTCAAAACGGAATTTTAAAAACATATGTATGTATAAAATAAGCATTGTTTTTATTCTAATTTCGAGTTTTTCTTTTAGTCAAGAAGGAATTTCATATGCAAGTGTTGATAGCGCTTCTTATTCAGATTTCGTCAAAGCTGATTTTAAAAGTATTCGAAAATTAGGAAAAAAAGCTAAGAACGAGAAAATTGATTTTTTCTATTTGAGAATGCGATTAGGAATCGTTTCTTACGATAAAAAGAAGTATGAATATGCAGTTATTCATTTTGAAAAGGCTTATGCTATGAATCCAGCAGAATTGATTACACAAGAGTATTTATATTATACTTATTTGTTTTCAGGAAGAGTGGATCAAGCTCAAGTTTTAGCTGAGTCACTGTCTGAATCTTTCCAAAAAAGTGTTGGTTTAAAAATTAAAAAAACAGAAAGCATTGCAATTGGATTTCAAGATTTTTCAAATACAAATATTTCAGATAATTCAGCAAGAAACTATTTAGACCCTTCTTTTAAAAGGGGAGATGCAGTCATCAATGGAAAAACGTTTGGGATTAACATTACTCTCGAAAATAGGTTGAATAGTAGAACTCATATTTATAATAAAATTTCTGTTTTTAAAACGAATTCGATGGGCGTTGAGCAATTTACATCAACTCCAGGTGCAGCTGCAACAGCTACAAATCCAGTGATTCCAGCAACTTTGGCGTCTTTGAAAGAAGTGAATTATAAGAATAATCAATTTCAATATAATTTTGGAATTTCTAGATTAACAAAAGGAAATTTATTGTTAAGTGCAGGGTTTGGTTTTTATAAAACAAACACTTCTGATTTACTAGTTCAACCACTGATTACTCAATCAGGTTATCCAATTAACCCTTTCGGATCATTGACTTATAAAGAAGGGAAAACGAGTTATAATAATATTTCAGTTTCCTTTAATATAGGGAAAAGATTGAGATATATTTCTCCTTCTTTAGGGTTTTCTTATAGTAATTTATACAATACAAATCAATTTCAAGGAGAAGGAGGAATTATTTATTATCCCTTTGGAAATACTCATTTTTATGGAAAAACGTCTTTTGCATACATTAGTAACAACGAAGTACATCAAAGTGTTTTTACTCAGAAAATTGGATTTAAAATAACTCAAAACATTTGGTTAGACGGATTATATTCACTGGGGAATCATTCAAACTATATTTCAGATATTGGTTTTTCAATATACAATACAGCTGATCCTGTTCTTTCAAATCTGAACGTGAATTTACATTTTTATGTCAAAAAAGTAGAATTTATTTTAGGATATAGTTCTCAAAATCGTCAAGCTCATTTTAATCAATATTCAAGTTCAACGGTTTATTCAACAGCATATTATCAATACACTAATACTAACTTTTTAACAACAATCAAATGGAATTTTTAAAAAAAACAATCGTCGTACTTTTTGTAATTGTTACTTCATTTTCCTTTTCTCAAGAGAATAAAGCATTGCAAACAGCATTTGCAAAAAGTTATGCCTACGAAGCAAATTATCAGTATGAAGAAGCAATTAAAGTTGTTAAAGATTTGTATAATGAAAAATCATATTCTATAAATGTACGTTTAGGATGGTTGAATTACATCAATAAAAACTATGGTTCCTCAATTATCTATTATCAAAAAGCGAGTGCGATTATGCCTTCTTCTGCTGAATCTTTATGGGCAATGTTGTCTCCTCAAATCGCTTTAGAAAAATGGGGTGATGTTGAAAAAACGTATTTTGCAATTTTAAAATTAGAACCTAGAAATGCTTCAGCATTATATAAATTAGGTTTAATCTATTATTACCGAAAAAATTACACGGCTGCTAAGAAATATTTTGATATCGCATTGAATTTATATCCTATGGATTATAATTCGTTATTAATGACAGCATGGACTGATTATTTTTTAGGTAATTTAAACGAAGCTAAAATTTTATTTAACCGTGTATTATTATTATATCAAACTGATTCTTCAGCTCTAGAAGGATTAAGTTTAATAAAATAATTATATTCTACTTACTATTCTTAAATTTAAAATTCAACAGTTATGAGAACAATCAAAAAAATCACACTAGGGTTTTGTCTATTTCTATCTTTACAATCGTTTACTCAAGAAACAAAACCTATGAAGGATGCGTTTACGAATAGTTTTTTATTTGAATCTAAAACGATGTATCTTGATGCGATAAAAGTAATGAAAGACGTTTATTCTGATAAATCCTATTTGATTAACGCACGACTTGGATGGTTGTGTTATTTGAATAAAGAATATTTGAATTCAGTGACCTATTATAAAAAAGCAGCTGAATTAAATCCTAAAGCGACTGAACCTTTATGGGGATTAGTAATGCCTTTAATTGCACAAGAAAAGTGGACAGAAGTTGAAGCTGTCTATTTAAATATTGTTCGATTTGATCCGAAAAACTCATTAGTTAATTATAGATTGGGTATGATTTATTATTATAGAAAAAATTATACTGAAGCATTGAAGTATTTTGATGTAACATTAACTCTTTATCCTTTTGATTATGATTCAATGATTATGAGTGCTTGGACAACCTACTTTTTAGGAAGAAAAGAAGAGGCGAAAGTTTTATTTACAAGGGTTTTAATTATGTATCAATCTGATCCATCTGGTCTAGAAGGAGAAGAGTTGTGTAAAAAATAAAGTATTCAAATTAGCACAGCCTGATATAATTTTTAAAGTTGTATCAGGCTTTTTTTTTGATCAAATATTCATGTTTTATTTTTATTCCTACCCATTTATGGAAGTAGATTGGACTAAAATATATGTTCAATTGGTATAAATCAGTATTTGTTTTATTTATGAATTGAATCTACTTGTAAAATCTCTTGCGTCTTATTATCTAATAATCTACTTTTACAAGATAAAAATGAATGTTTTAAACTTGCTTGTGAAACTAATAATAGAATGACGCTTAATATGATTTTTAAAAAAATTGATTTAAAGACTATAAATTCATACAATAAAAATACTTTAATGGAGGTATTAGGTATTGAATGTATTGAAGTCGGAGACGATTATATTGTTTCAACAATGCCTGTAGATCATAGAACTCATCAGCCTATGGGATTATTGCACGGAGGAGCAAGTGCAGCTTTAATTGAAAGTATTGGTTCGATTGGCTCAACTTTATTACTTGATTTATCAAAGGAAGTTCCTTTAGGGATTGAGGTAAGTGCAAATCATTTGGGTTCTGTTAAAAGCGGAATGGTGAAAGCTGTAGGTAAAATTGTTCATGCTGGAAAAAAAACACATTTCTGGCATGTTGATATTTTTGATATGAAAACAGATAAATTAATTTGTACGGGTAAAATCTTAAACATGATTGTTCCAAAACCTTAATGTCTGAGATTTTAAAATATAGAATTCCTGGAAAGGAAATAACCGAACTCTCTGGATCTTTTCGTGAAATGAAAGCAATGAGAAATGTGAATGGTTTTTTCATGTCGTCTTTTTTGAAAGACAAGTTAATCGAATTTGTACCATCAGGAAATTCAAAAACGATTCCATTTTTTTCTTCAGAAATACCTTTTGTAATTGATAAAGCTGAATATATTTCAGCTGCGAATTCTTTTTTAAATGCTTTTGATGAATTTAATATTAAAAAAGCAGTTTTTTCTAGAATTAAAGAAGTTGAATTTGATGAATCTAAAATAGAAGTATTCTTTCATTCATTATGTGAAAAATATCCTACTGCTTTTGTTTATCTTGTTTCGGGTGAAGAAATCGGAACTTGGATTGGAGCTTCTCCTGAAACTTTGCTAAAAGTTGTAGATAAAATAGGATTTACGATGTCGCTCGCGGCAACTAAATCGTTGAATGATCGTGACGTTAAATGGGGACATAAAGAAGAGGTTGAACAGCAATATGTAACAGATTTTATCTATAATCAACTTGCTCATTTAGGAGTTGAAGAAATAGAATTAAATGGTCCTTATGATATTGAAGCGGGTCCAGTTATTCATTTAAGAACAGACATTAGTTTCGATATTGGAAAACAATTGATCATGGATATTGCCAGAAAACTTCATCCAACTCCTGCTATTAGTGGTTTTCCTCAAAAAGAAGCGATTGATTTAATCAATTTTAGAGAAGCACATGAACGTGATTTTTATGCGGGAATTATTGGTGTTGCTTCCAAAGACTCAGCGTCACTTTATATTAATTTAAGGTGTTGTCAAATTCAAAAAGGAAAAGCATATTTATATTTAGGTGGTGGTTTCACTTCTGAATCAGATGTTGAATTAGAATGGCAAGAAACGGAAAATAAAAGTAGAACGCTTTTGAATATTATGGAAACTTTATAGATAATAGACCGCTATCGCTAATAGACATTAGATCGCTTCGCTCTTAGATTTATGCACTTTGTGGAAAAAGTCTAGTGTCTTATGTCTAAAAATCTACTATCTATTCTTAAAATAATCCCTATTTTTACACCTATGATTTCAAGTAATAAAAAGGGCGTTCAGATTTTAGTCGAGCAGTGCATTGCTCATGGTATGAAACATATTGTTTTTTCTCCAGGTTCTCGAAACGCTCCTTTTATAATTGCTTTTGATGAACATCCTGATGTAAAATGCATTGTTATTCATGATGAAAGAAGTGCTGCTTTTTATGCAATGGGAATGGCTCAACAATTAAATGAACCTGTTGGAATTATTTGTACTTCTGGTTCTGCTCTTTTAAATTATTATCCTGCAATTGCTGAAGCTTATTATCAAGCAATACCTCTTGTTGCGATTACTGCTGATCGTCCTTCTGAATGGGTTGATCAAGGTGATGGTCAAACGATTGTGCAACACGATGTTTTTAAAAATCATATTCGATATTCGTGTACTTTAACTGAAAAGGCTGATGATTCAGATGCTGTTTGGTATTTGGAAAGAGAAATTTCTACTGCTTTTAATCATGGAAATGGCAATTGGAAAGGACCTATTCACATCAATATGTCTTTCAATGAGCCTTTGTATGGAACTACTGAAATCGAGCCTTTAAAAGGGAAGGTTATTCAATCGATGTCCTCTTTTTTTCAGTTAAATTCATCACAAGAAATTGAATTGAAAAATACGTGGGAAAATTCTCCTAAAAAAATGATTATTTGTGGTCAATTACCAATTGATAAAGCACTTTTAGAACAATTGAAACAATTATCAGATGATACTTCTGTTGTTGTTTTGGTTGAAAACACATCTAATCAAGTGCATCAATCTTTCATTCATTGCATTGATAGAACTTTAAATGCGATTTCAGAAAGTGAATTAGAAGATTTTTCTCCTGATTTACTGATTACTTTTGGAGGTGCTGTTGTTTCTAAAAGAATTAAATCATATTTAAGAAAATACAAAGCAAAAAATCATTGGAAAGTTGGATTTGATTTCCCTTATATGGATACTTATCAAGCTTTGACACATACTTTTGAATGTTCTCCTCTTTCGTTTTCATCGCTTTTAAATTCATTTTCTTCTCCTAGAAATGTATCAAGTTTTGGTTCTAAATGGAAACAAAAGGATTTCATGGTTCAAGATCAATTACCTGCATTTTATGATGAAATTCCTTATTCTGATTTAAAGGTTTTTGAAACTATTTTAGATTATATTCCTGAAATGTCTCACTTACACATGGCGAATAGTTCTGTTGTTCGTTATTGCCAATTATTTGATCCTGTTGCTAGTATTAATTATTGGAGTAACAGAGGAACAAGTGGAATTGACGGTAGTACTAGTACTGCTTTTGGTGCTGCCTCTGTCGATTCAACAACTTGGAATACTTTAATTACTGGTGATGTTTCATTTTTCTATGATAGTAATGCTTTTTGGAATAATCATTTAGGGGCAAATATTCGTGTATTTATGATTAACAATGGGGGAGGAGGTATCTTTAAAATTATTCCAGGTCCACATTCTACTAATCAATTGACTGATTATTTCGTGGCGGAACATTCTTTTTCAGCAGAATATATTTGTAAAGCTTTTAAAGTAGATTACTTTAAAGCGAATTCAATCGAAGAAATTGAAAGTCAAATGGAATCATTTTTTGGATACGAAGAAAATGGCCGTCCGAAGCTAATGGAAATTTTCACACCTACTGATGTAAATCCGACTATTTTAGAAACCTTTTTTGAGAAGATGAAATAAGCGAAATCTATTTTTTGATATACGTTGATAATACTTTCGTAAACTGAATAGAAGGTTCTTCATACATTGCTGTAGCGTATAAGAAATTGTTTTTATCGAGAGATAATTTCATTGTATCAAAAATTAAGTAATCGATTCCAAAATTAGCAGCTATTTTTTTTGTCTTTTTTTGCATTTCAGCTCTTTTTATGAAATTGAAATTTGATTTCACATAATGAGGTGATTCGTAAAAAATAATTTTAGTGTTTTGACTTTGTGCTAATTTAATTATTTTAAGTAAGTATTTTTCTTGAATTTTACTCCATTTATATTTCTTTTCAAATTTATAGGTTATCCTATGGATCTTATTTTTTCCTTCAATAGTTCCAGGTGAAATTATTGGCGAATATCCAGTTAATTGGAGAGTTGTTGGTTTCTTTTTTATATAATGTTTGATTCCTTGAATTACATTAAAGTTAAATTTTGAATTATAATAAGCATATTTCATAAATGGAATAAATGTCCATCGGTAATAATTGGGATTCTCTTCTTTTAATGTTTTACAAATTATTGGATTATCTAAAAATTGAGAAAAATGAAAACTATGAAGTACATTATCTCTTTCATCAAAAGTTTCAGGACTCGTGTATATAATTAAATATTCTGGAGATTTATTGTTTTCTAAATACAAGGAATAACTTAAATAATTCTCTAAAATATTTACATGATCCTCTGCTAAATTATAAGTTTTTAAATGTGTGTATTTTTCAATTTCTTTAGGAGATATGGTCGCAAATGGACCACAACTTCCAAGAATTATAATTTTAGCATTTATTTTATTTTTTGATATATAACTTGACTTTATATTCATGTTTTCTTTTAAAAAAAAGTCGTAAAACTTTTCTAATCCGATAAAAAACATCAGAGTAAAACACAAGAATAATAACAGTTTATAGCTTTTTTTCATCAGAAACGATTATAAATAAATTGTTCAGGATTTGAATAAGTTCCCATGATCATTAGAATTAAAATCAAAATGAAAATAAATATATAATTTGTTTTTGGATTGATAATGATCGAATAGATTTTCTTTTCAAACAGTAAAAATAAACTAAGTGTAATAATTAATAGAAATAAATTAAATAAAGCAAATTGGTCACTTGTAATTGCGATATGCTCAAAAACATCAATTTTCCAGTTAGTAGGAAGAAAATTCTTAAAACTAAACACGTTTTTAATTAAGTGAAATGCATTATTAATAGAGGTTGCCCTAAAAAAAACGAAACTTAAACTTACTAAATTGAATGTTATAAAAATACTTAAAAGAGTATGAATTTTAGTCGGTATTTTAGTTGAAATTTCCAATCTACTTGATTTAGTAAAGTATTCGATGATCATATACAATGAATGACTGATAGCATAGATGAAAAAACAAATTCCTACACCGTGCCAGATTCCAGAGAGCAAAAAAGTTACTAGAAGAGCTATCGGAATAGCCGCCTTTTTTAGTTTTCTAAAACGATAAGATACAGTGTAAAATACATATTTTGTTAGCCATGAAGTTAATGAAATATGCCATTTTCTCCAAAATTCAGTAATCGATTTTGAACGCAATGGAAAATTAAAATTTTCTTTTAGATCGAAGCCTAAAGCTTTAGCAGAACCTAAAGCGATATCAGAATATCCTGAAAAGTCAAAATACAATTGAATTGTAAATAAATAGGAGATTAATAAAGCTGTAAAACCAACTGGTGTATGGTTTTTTTCAAAGTTGAATTTAACATATTCAGCTAATGAATCGGCTATTGCAATCTTCTTAACTAAACCTAATAAGATTCTTTGAATACCAATCGTTAAATTGGAGGAAAGAGGTTTATCTGAATTTATTTGTGGTAAAAAATCCTGAGGAATCGTTATAGGCCCCATAATGAATTTCGGAAAAAAAGTAGAGTAGACAGAAAAATCGATTAGATTGTATTCTGTTTTTAGTCTATTAGAGTGAACTTCTAATAAAAATGAAATGTTTTGAAGGGTATAAAATGAAATACCTAAGGTGAAAATCAGGTTGTTTGAATCAAATCCAAATGAAGCTGGTATATCTATGTATTTGAATAAAAACAAGGTTGAGATTGAAATAAAAACACCCAATCTTAAAAGATATTTTCGCTTTTTAATGTCAATTGTTGAACCAATCTTTTTAGCTAAATAATAAGTAAATAAAATTGTTGCTAGAAGCAGGTATATTGATTCAATATTTTTGTATCCGACAAAGAAAAGACTCGAAAGCAGTAGAAAATGTTTTCTGTAATTTTGATTTAATAAATAATAAATTGTTACGACTAAACTGAAAAAAAGGATATAAGATATTGAATTAAACGGCATATTTTACTTTTTTGAATAAAGTTTTTGATCTATGCAATCCACCATATCCCTCACATTTTTAAAATCCAATATTTCATCTAATGTAAAATGAATAGCGTAATTGTTTTCAATTTCATTCATCAATTCTAAATGAGTCAAAGAGTCCCATAAAGCGATATCTTCAGTTGTTGTAGTATCAGTTAATTCAATTTCTTGATTTCTGAAAAAGTCTCTGAAAATAGTTTGAACTTGAATGAATAATTCGTCTCTCATTTTTATTTAAAAGTAAAAAGTAAATTTACAGTTAATATTATTGATATTTAGTATTAAGCTTTCTTTTTTTCTGCAATGATCAATATTCAGTGTGAAAAATTTCTTCTAATCGTTTTTGATCAACTTTGCTATTTGAATTAAATGGGATTGAATCTAAAATAATTACTTTTTTGGGAATCATATAATCTGGGATTAGACTTTTTAATTGAGTTGTAAAATCAATTTTAAGCTCATTTTTCTCTACAAATAAGACTAATTGGTTGACTTGTTTCTTATCTTTTATACAGATTAAATGAAAAATATCATTGGTCAATTTTCGAATATTTTGTTCAATTTCAATGATTTCAATTCGATGTCCATTTATCTTTACTTGATTGTCTTTTCGTGTATGAAATAATAGATTACCAGTTGAATTTAAGCTTACTAAATCACCTGTTTTGTAGTATTTATTTAGCTTACCTTTTTCGTTTTTTAAGCTAATAAATCTATCAGGATAAGCATTGTTTAAATAGGAATCGACGACTTGATTTCCAGCTAAACAAAGTTCTCCGATTTCTGAATTAGAAATTATTTCATTCGAATTATTGATGATGATTGCCTCTACATTTGGAAAAGGGATTCCAATTGGAACGATATCATTATTGCTTTCATTTAAACTATTAGTCAATTGCCATTTATAGTATGAGCACATAATAGTAGCTTCAGTAGGACCATAAAAATTTACAATTTCCGCATTGACGATTTTGGTTGCCCAATTTGAAACGAT
>CANJKA010000123.1 GCA_947474675.1 Flavobacteriales bacterium | reverse complement strand
CTGATGTTTGAATATTGTTTTTGATGTTGGGTGTAAAATTAACAAAAGCACCCGCCTTCGGTACATTTTTAGGATTTTGTTTTACAAAATCATAAAAACACTCAGTCGGATTGCAATCAGATATAGCTTTTTTTACGATACCAATGTAGGTTTTAATTGGTGATGGGTTTTTAGTTTTGTAATACAAAAACATATAGTTTTTCGATCTTAATACAGAACTTACTAAACATTGGTGTTATAATCAGATCTTTGAACATTAGCACCCCGACTGAGTGATTTTTAATTTTTGCTCAAGCAAAAAATAAAAATTGTATCGAAGGCGGGGTGTTATTTGGCATTAAAATCCCTAATTTTACAATCAAAATTATAAATAAAAATAAAAATGAATGACGACATGTCTGGCTTCTCGAAAAAAAACAAATTAGAAGAAGATGAGTTTTACTATAGTCCTGAAGGATATATTATTTTTACAGAGAACTATTTATTGAAACGTGGATTTTGTTGCAAAAATGGATGCAAGCACTGTCCGTATGGTTTTGATAAAAAATCAGGATTAAATAAAAAATAATTTGTAGAGACGCGATTAATCGCGTCTCTACAAATTATTTTTTATTTAATCCCCTGTTCAGGAAATTTACCTGTATATTTTGATAAAACCTGTTTAATTTCAATGATATCTTTTTCTACATCTCCCGTTGGCACGAATAAACGATCAAATCCTCCACGTTTATTTTTGTAATCAATATAGGCTATATATATTGGTACATTTGCTTTTAATGCAATATAATAAAATCCTTTTTTCCATTTATCATTGTATTTACGGGTCCCTTCTGGCGTAAATACTAAATACAAGGTTTCACTTTCTTCAAATAATTTGACAGCAAAATCTGTAATGTTGTTATTTACCTTTCTATCGACTGGGATTCCTCCCATTTTTTTTAAATAATAACCAAATGGGAATACAAAAGATTCCTTTTTTATCAAAAATTTTGCATTCACTCCATAATTAGCAAAAGTAATCTTTCCGATGATAAAATCCCAATTTGATGTATGAGGCCCCATTACAACGACACATTTATCAATTCCTTGCGGGACATACTCATCTATTTTCCAGCCAGCTAGCTTCAGTAAAAATTTTAAAAATTTTCTCATAAAACAAAGGTACATATTTCAAATAAAAAGTTACTTTTATAATATGAAAAATAAAAACATTTTTAAAAGATTTTTAACATCCTTGGTGATGCTAATTTTTCTTTGGATTGTTTTTATAATTACCAGAATAGTTTTTGAAGAAAAAGTAAATAATAATTTAAACTACATTCCTACAAATGCTGATTTTGCTGTTCGTGTTAACGCAAAAGAACTGGTAGAAAGCTCACTTTTTTCAATTCTTTTTGAAAATCAAGATGATAAAATCATTTCAAAAATTAAAGAGGCAATTGAGAAAAAAGATGATAAAATGGAAAAATTCCAAAATAATGGAGTTGATTATTTATCAGATATAGTCGTTTTTTCTTCTCCTTTTAAAGAGGGAAAAGTTATTGGTTTTGCTTTAAACATTTCAAACCACACCCTTTTCAAGGATAAAATGAGTGATTTAACAAATAAAAATCAATTAATTGAAGTCATTGATAACGTTGGTTTTATACTCACCTATATCGCAATTGATGAATCAACTAAACTCAAGAAAGATGATCTTTCTTCATTTTTCAATAAAAATATAAAATCTATTTCACTGAAAGAAAAACCTAAATTAATTTCAGACAGTAAAAGTATTTTTCAAATATTCACGAATGGAAATGTATTAGGTGAAAATACAAGTTTTTCAAAATCAACAACACAACTTAAATTAATTAAAACTGGTTTACAATTAGACGGACTTTTAACGATATCAGATAATAAAATTATCCCTGCGAAAAGAATTCTAATTCCTTCTCAAAATGATTTTCATTTCTACAATTCAATAATTCCGAAAATTCTTCAAGACACAATAAATTATTATTGTAAAAAGTCTGAAATAATAATCCCTAACTTAAAATCAATTTCTTTTAATTACAAAGGAATGAATATTGTCAATGATGATAGTGGAATGCATTTCCTTCCTCAAATTGATTTATTAATTGAATTTAAAAACGAACTTTCTGTTTCTGATTTATTAAAAGATTCTCCATTAATGAAACTTATCGATGCCGAATATTCTGATAACCAAATTAAAATTGCTGGACAAACATATTACATTCATCAAATTGATAAATCTACTGTTTCAATTGGGATTACTAAAACTCCTTCTATTGGTAATAATTCAAAAAATGAACTTTTTTCTGTAAAAGGGAATCTTTCTTCCGTCTTAAAAATAGAAGGTGGCGGATTGATTATGACTCTTTTAGAAATTGTTCCAGCTTACAAGAATTCTAAAGAATTATTCAAAAACGTTGAAACATTTGATATAGTAATTCAAAAAACAACTTCTAAAAACGCACAATTAAAAGGAAATTTAGATTTCATAAAAGGACATTCTGCATTGAATGAAATTCTGAAAGTTTTATTATAAAGCAGAAACATTATCTATAAAATATCTTGGAGATTCTAATAAACGTGAACCATACCAGGAAAACATTTCTCCATCCACTAACAGAACCTTTGCTTTCGGGTAAATCAATTGAATTTCTTTTATATGATTCTCTTTAAATGGATAAGGTTCAGAACTTAGAAATACATAATCTGGAGATTTTTGTGAATTCATGTTTATCTCGGGATACCTTTCTTCATTCATGAAATTAGCAAAACCGCATTTATTTAACATGTCGTTTATAAACGTATTTTTTCCCGCTGAAATAAAAGGTTTTCTCCATATTAAATACAGAACTGTTGGTCTATTTTCTTTAAATTTAGCTGAAACCGTATTCTGTAATAAACTAAATTCCTTTTTTATATTTTCTATTAAAAGTCTAGCATGATCAGAAGAGTCAACGAGTTTTCCTATTTTTTGAATCATCTCGAGAGAATCATCTAAATTGAAAATATCACTCATCCAAATTGGAGCAATAGAACTCAACTCTTCAATATTAGATTTTTCATTCTCTTCTTTGTTTCCAATTATTAAATCTGGATTCAACGCTTTTACTTTATCAAAACTAACATCTTTCGTCCCTCCCACTCTCTTTTTAGAACGAAACCAATCATCTGGATGAATACAAAATTTTGTAATCCCCACAACTCTATCTCCTAATCCTAAAGAAAATAATAATTCAGTCTGAGATGGTACCAACGAAACAATCCGCCTCGGAACTCCCGAAAGGCGGATTGTATTATTCATTTGATCAACAAATTCTTGCATCTATAAGATTAAGAAAGTGAAGAAATTATATCATAACGTGTAATAATGTGGTGACCACCATTCGGCATTTCAACTAATACTGCATGGGTGTTTTTATTAATTAATTTAGAAACTTCTTCCAATGTAGTTGATGTTTTAACTATTGGGAAAGCATCTTGCATAACACTTGAAATAGCAGCATCTCTTAATTCAGGATTATCTACTAATAATTGATAAACATGACTATCATCCAAAGATCCAACAAATTCACCATTTTTAGTAACTGGAATTTGAGAAATACCAAATTTTCTCATTTTAGCAATCGCATGAGAAACTAATTCTTCAGAATACAATGAAACTAATGGTTCATTTTGATGTTTTTCAACCATATCACCAGCCGTTTTAACTGCCTCAGTCAAGAAACCTCTTTCTTTCATCCATTCGTCATTGAATATTTTTCCAATGTAACGACTTCCATGATCATGAAATAAAACAACAACTATATCTGTTTCTTTTAATTCACCTTTCATTTGTAACAAACCGGCAATTGCAGCACCTGCAGAATTTCCAACAAAAATTCCTTCTTCACGAGCAATTCTTCTTGTCATTACAGCTGCATCTTTATCTGTCACTTTTTCAAAATGATCAATCACTTTAAAATCAACATTTTCTGGTAAAACATCTTCACCAATACCTTCTGTGATGTATGGATAAATTTCACTTTCGTCAAAAATTCCAGTTTCTTTGTATTTTTTAAAAACTGATCCATAGGTATCAATTCCCCATATTTTTACATTCGGATTTTTCTCTTTCAAGTATTTTCCAACTCCAGATATTGTTCCACCAGTCCCAACACCAACAATAAAATGTGTGATTTTACCATCCGTTTGATCCCAAATTTCAGGAGCCGTTTGTTCGTAATGTGCTTGTCTATTCGAAAGATTATCGTATTGATTAACGTACCAAGAATTTGGTATTTCGGTAGCTAAACGTTTAGAAACTGAATAATAAGAACGTGGATCAGTTGGTTCAACTGCAGTAGGACAAACAACAACTTCAGCACCTACAGCACGAAGAATATCCATCTTTTCTTTTGATTGTTTATCGTTTAATACACAAATTAATTTATAACCTCTGATGATAGCAACTAAAGCCAATCCCATTCCAGTATTCCCAGATGTTCCTTCAATGATTGTGCCTCCTGGTTTTAAAAGACCTGATTTTTCAGCATCATCAATCATTTTAACCGCCATTCTATCTTTAACAGAATTTCCAGGATTTGTTGTTTCAACTTTAGCTAAAACAGTTGCTTTTATACCTTTTGTAATTACATTTAATTTAACCATTGGAGTATTACCAATCGTTTCAAGTATATTATTGTAGATCTTCATAGATTAATTGTTTCTAATTTTACAGGACAAAGATAAGAGGAATCTTGAATGTTTGAACTTGAAATCTTTATTTTTGAGATTGAATAATAGAAATAAGTATCAAAAAACAATACTAAAATATCAAAAAATCTAATTTATTGTTTAATATCTGGAAAAACGAACTGTATCTACTTGTTTTTAAATATCTAATCTTAATTGATAATCAAAGTAAACATCTTTAAATCCGCTAATTTGAAAACCAATTAAACGAACAGATTTGGGCAGGGGTAACACATTCTCGATTAATCTATGCGCTAATTTTTCTAATTGGACATAGGAATTAATCTCTGTTGTAAGAGTAGTAGATCGGGTAATTTGTGTGAAATCAAAATACTTTACTTTAATAGACAATGAACGACCCTTTTTATCCTGATTTTCATAACGTTTCCATAAAGTTTCGATTATTTCTTGAGCTAAATTTCGGAAATTTGTCGAATCAAAAACATCATTTATAAAAGTATTTTCAGCTGCAATACTTTTTCTTTTACGATCCGATTCAACCAAACGATTATCAATACCGCGACAAATACCGTATAAAAAAGTTCCTCCTTTTCCAAAATAGGATTGTAATTCCTCTAATGAAAAACGTTTCAAATCTTTTCCGTGAAAAATTAATAATTCATGCATTTTATCAGCCGTAACTTTTCCAACACCAAAAAAACGACTCACAGGTAATTTATCCATAAATGCCTGAGCTTCTTCTGGCTGAATTACAAATAATCCATTTGGTTTGTCTTGATCGGATGCCAATTTGGCTAAAAACTTATTATAAGAAACCCCAGCTGATGCTACTAAATTTAATTCGGTATAAATATCATTTTTAATAGATTGAGCTATAAATGTTGCTGATTTCATATCCATTTTATTTTCAGTTACATCTAAAAATGCTTCGTCCAATGCTAATGGTTCAATCTTGTCTGTATATCTTCTGAAAATAGTGTGAATATGTTTGGAAACTTCCTTATACCTACTAAAATTAGGTCGAACAAAAATTAATTCAGGACAAATTTTAGCTGCAATTTTTGAACTCATTGCTGATTTAATTCCAAATTTTCTAGCTTCATAACTCGCTGCCGCAATCACACCTCTTTCTGCATTACCACCCACAGCAACTGGTTTCCCTCTTAAAGAAGGATCATCCAATTGTTCAACAGAAGCATAAAATGCATCCATATCGACGTGTATGATTTTGCGTATTTCCATTTCGACGTTAAAGTAATATTTTTTTGAACCATATAAGACATATAAGGTCATATAAGTTAAATAGTACTATTTTATTGTGTGAATAAGAGAAAAACATAACTCTTAAATATGATGTGTTTTTTTTACCATATAAGGTTTCATATAAGAGCTGTGTTTAAAAAAATAAGTTATAATTTAATAGAATGATAAATTTCAAATCCTACACTTATATGACCTTATATTCCTTATATGGTTCAATTTTTTTACACAAAATAACCAAAGAATTTCACTAAATTTGTTCACAAAGAATTTTCTATGGATTTTAAACTTTTTTCTGAATTTCAACCAACTGGTGATCAACCGGAAGCAATAAAACAATTGGTCGAAGGTTTAAATGAAGAAGCTCAAAGTCAGACATTATTGGGTGTAACTGGAAGTGGAAAAACGTTTACAATTGCAAATGTTATTAAAGAAACCAATCGACCTACTTTAATTTTATCCCATAACAAAACATTAGCAGCTCAATTGTACAGTGAATTCAAACATTTTTTTCCTGAAAATTCAGTGGAATATTTTGTTTCTTATTACGATTATTATCAACCTGAGGCGTATATGCCTGTAACAGGAACCTATATTGAAAAAGATTTAGCGATTAATGAAGAATTAGAAAAACTTCGATTATCTACAACTTCTGCCCTACTTTCTGGAAGAAAAGATGTTATCGTAATCTCTTCTGTTTCTTGTATTTATGGAATTGGGAATCCAAATGATTTTGAAAATAGTATACTACATCTAAAAGTCGGAATGACTATTTCTCGAAATAAATTCCTCTATAAATTGGTAGAGAGTTTATATTCTCGTGCTAATATTGAGTTTAAACGAGGTATGTTTCGTGTAAAAGGTGATACAGTTGATATTTTCTTAGCGTATGCAGATCATGCGTTACGAATTAATTTCTGGGGAGATGAGATTGATGGAATTTCCGCTATCGATCCTGAAACGAATTCAAAAATAGAATCATTTCAAGAGATCAATGTTTATCCAGCAAATATCTTTGTATCCAACCCTGAAACAACCCTTAAAGCGATTGATCAAATAGGAGAAGACATGGTTCGTCAAGTGGATTCTTTCAAAAGAGAACATAAAATTGAAGAAGCTAAACGATTAGAAGAAAGGGTTTCTTATGATTTAGAAATGATTCGTGAATTAGGATATTGCTCTGGAATTGAGAATTATTCTCGCTATTTTGATCAACGTGAACCTGATTCAAGGCCCTTCTGTTTATTAGATTATTTTCCTGATAATTTCTTATTGATGGTGGATGAAAGTCATGTTACGATGCCCCAAATTAAGGCCATGTATGGTGGTGATAGAGCTCGAAAAATAAACTTGGTTGACTATGGATTTAGACTTCAAGCTGCCATGGATAACCGCCCTTTGAAGTTTGAAGAATTTGAGTCGATTATCCCACAAACGATTTTTGTTTCTGCAACTCCTGCTGAATATGAATTAGAAAAATCAGGTGGAATAGTTGTTGAACAGGTTATTCGTCCTACTGGATTATTAGATCCAATAATAGATGTTAGACCAAGTTTAAATCAGATTGATAATTTAATTGAAGAAATTCATCTTCGAATTGAAAGAGATGAACGCGTCCTCGTTACTACTTTGACAAAAAGAATGGCCGAGGAATTACAAAAATATTTGGATCGATTAGGAATTCTTTGTAGATATATACACAGTGAAGTTCATACACTGGATCGAGTGGTAATTCTGAAACAATTAAGAATGGGAACTTTTCACGTTTTAATTGGAGTAAACCTATTGCGTGAAGGTCTTGATTTACCTGAAGTATCATTGGTAGCTATTTTAGATGCCGACAAAGAAGGATTTTTGAGAAATGAAAGATCTCTCGTTCAGACGGTAGGAAGAGCAGCTAGAAATGTCAACGGAACGGTGATTATGTATGCCGATAAAATGACAGATTCAATGCAAAAAACCATTGATGAAACTGCCCGAAGAAGAAAAATTCAAATGGATTACAACGAAGCGCATGGTCAAGTTCCAACAGCTTTGAATAAAGGAATTGGTAAAACGCTTGAGAATGTGAAAATTATCAGTGATGATAAAATGTATCGACAATTAACACAAGAAGAATTGTCTGTAGCGGCTGATCCAATAGCACAATATGAAACACAAGAACAACTTTTAGTAAATATTCAATTGACTCGAAAAGCGATGCAAAGAGCAGCGAAAGAATTAGATTTTATTGAAGCAGCAAGATTGAGAGATGAGTTGTTTGCACTTGAAAAACTTAAAAAATAATAATTATGGCATTCTTACTAAAAAACACTTTTTTACTACTTTCTCTCCTTTTCTTAAATACTGGTTGCGATAATTCCAAAAAAGTCAATGTAAAAAAAACAAAACAAGCAATATCGTATGTTTGTGAACCTTGTGGTGGAAGTTGCGATGAGTTAAGTTTTAAAAAATCAGGGAAATGTCCTCATTGTGGAATGAAATTGATAAATAAATCTGACAAAAAATCTACTGATAAACAGAAAGAAATTTCTATCTGTTTTTATTTACAAGACAATGTAGAAATTCTTGATTTCGCTGGGCCCTTAGAAGTATTCATTGCTGCAGGTTACAAGGTTTTTATCGTTTCAAACTCAACAGAACCAATAACAACGCAAGGAACTTTAAAAATCATTCCTGAATATAGTATTGAAAATGCACCCGAATCCAATGGATTGGCTTTTTTCGGTGGATCTCATGGTAAACCAATGAATGACCCAAAAGTAATTTCTTGGATTAAATCTCGAAAAAAAATGACTGAATATTATTTTTCTGTATGTACAGGTGCATTTATAATGGGTAAAGCTGGAATTTTAGACAACCTAGTAGCTACTACTTATCATACTCAAATTGAAGCTCTTCAAAAAGAACTACCAAAAACAAAAGTGCTACCAAACGTTAGATTTGTTGATAATGGAAATGTAATTTCAACAGCTGGAATTTCCGCTGGAATAGATGGAGCTTTACATTTAGTCTCTAAAATAAATGGTCAAGAAGTAGCAAAACAAATCGCTGAAATCATCGAATATGATAAATGGGAACCAAATCAAGGGCTTATTATTAAGAAGTAATTCAATACAATTCCAATTTGCGCAACAGATCGTGACACAAATTGAAATTGAAATTTAAATTTAACTCAAATGACATCAAAAGTTAATCATCCAAATATTGAAGTATTAGATAATAAAGTAAAAGATTAAAACAATGAAAAACATTTCAGTTAATTTATTTATTTGTGTTTACAAAAACATTCCTTTTCTTCGAAAAGTATTGGATTCTGTAGAACAACAACTTTATAAAAACTTTACAGTAACAGTTGTTGAAGATGGTGATTTTAATGAAATGAAAACATTTATTAAAAATTATAAATGCTCATTCCAGATTCTTCATTTACAGCAAGAAGACATCGGTTTTCGTAAAAACAAAATACTCAACGCAGGACTTCGTGAAAATAAAGCCGAGCTTTGTATATTCATAGATGGAGACTGTGTTTTACATCCGAAATTCATCCAAGAATATGTAAAATACTACGATGGATCATCTGTATTGTTTTCAAAAAGAACCAATCTAGATGCTAAAACAAGTCAGCTTATATTGAATTCAAGTAAAATTGTACCTAGTAAATTGACAATGATTTTGAATAAAAGCACTCGTATTGAAGACAGTGTTTACCTACCTTTTAAACCGGTTAAAAATGTGCTGAATCCTAAAATAATTGGTTGCAACATGGCAATTCCATTTTCAACACTCCAAGCTGTTAATGGTTTTGATGAAGATTATGAAATAACTGGATTTGGTGAAGATGTAGACATCGAATGGAGAATCCTAAAACAAGGTTTCTTATTTCTAAACATGAAATTTCACGCGATACAGTTTCATTTATACCATGAAAGACCAGAGCGAGAAGATCAAACTGCTATTAGTAAAAAGATTTGCTTTGATAAAAAATCGATTGGGATTACGTTTTGTGAAAATGGACTTAAAAAAGATGTTGGATGTTGAATGTTTGGTATTGGATGTTTTGATAATTATTCTTAACTTCAATAAAAAAACATTTTATGAAAGAAAATTTAATTGAAACTAAATCTTTTCAATTTGCCTTACAGGCTATTGAAATCTACAAACTTTTGTCCAAACGAAATGAATATTTACTATCTAAACAATTTTTAAGAAGTTCAACTAGTATTGGAGCCAATGTCAGAGAAGCAGGAGCAGGATATAGTAAAAAAGATTTCTCTGCTAAAATGAGTATAGCATCTATAGTAGCAAGAGAAACTCTTTACTGGATTCAATTAATTGAAGCATCAAAATTTATTGATTTTGATTTTACATCTATAAAAGAAGAATGTGAAAGATTAATAAGAATCCTAACTGCAATTGTAAAAACATCACAGTTAAGTCTTATTAATCAATAATCAAACATTCAACATCCAAAATCAAACATTAAAAAAAACTACATATTTCTACGATACTGTCCACCAACCTCAAACAAACAATTTGTAATCTGACCCAATGATGCAGTTTTACTAACCTCCATCAGTTCTTCAAATATATTTTTGTTCTGAATGGCAGCCATTTGAATCTGCTTAATTTGTCCAGCTGTTTGGTCTGCACTAGCCGCATGCAAATCAACCAACATATTAATTTGATATTGTTTTTCTTCTTCAGTAGCACGAATAACTTCTTTTGGAAGAACAGTAGGAGAACCTTTTGAACTCAAGAAAGTATTCACCCCAATAATTGGGAATTCACCATTGTGCTTCAACGTTTCATAATACAATGATTCTTCTTGAATTTTTGAACGTTGGTACATTGTTTCCATAGCTCCTAAAACACCGCCTCTTTCGGTAATTCTATCAAATTCAGTTAAAACTGCAGCTTCCACTAAATCAGTCAATTCTTCAATAATAAAACTTCCTTGTAATGGATTTTCGTTTTTCGCTAAACCTAATTCTCTGTTGATAATCAATTGAATTGCCATTGCTCTTCGAACAGACTCTTCCGTTGGGGTTGTAATTGCTTCATCATAAGCGTTGGTGTGCAATGAATTACAGTTGTCATAAATTGCATAAAGTGCTTGTAACGTTGTACGAATATCATTGAAATCAATCTCTTGCGCGTGCAATGATCTTCCAGAAGTTTGGATGTGGTACTTCAACATTTGAGCTCTTGCATTTGCTCCGTATTTTTTAGACATTGCTTTTGACCATAACTTACGAGCAACACGACCAATTACAGCATATTCAGGATCAATTCCGTTGGAGAAGAAGAACGATAAATTCGGTGCAAACTCATTGATATCCATTCCTCGACTTAAATAGTATTCAACGTATGTGAAACCATTTGCCAATGTAAATGCTAATTGCGTAATTGGATTTGCACCAGCCTCAGCAATGTGATATCCTGAAATTGATACAGAATAGAAATTACGAACCGCATTATCAATGAAATATTGTTGAACATCTCCCATTAAACGCAATGCAAATTCAGTTGAGAAGATACATGTGTTTTGAGCTTGATCTTCTTTTAAAATATCTGCTTGAACCGTTCCTCGAACTTGTGTTAAGGTTACTTTTTTGATCTCTGCATAGATATCAGCTGGAAGAACTTTGTCTCCTGTAATCCCTAACAACATCAATCCTAAACCATCATTCCCTTCAGGTAAATCACCTTGGTAACGTGGACGATTTATTCCCTTTTCTTTGTAGAATGTTTCAATTTTAGTCTCAACTTCTTTTTCAAGACCGTTTTCTTTAATGTACTTTTCACAATTTTGGTCAATTGCAGCATTCATAAAGAAACCTAACAACATTGGTGCAGGACCGTTGATTGTCATAGAAACAGAAGTCAAAGGATGACATAAATCGAAACCTGAATATAATTTTTTAGCATCATCTAAACAGCAAATAGAAACTCCAGAATTTCCAATTTTACCATAAATATCAGGACGAACATCTGGATCATTACCGTATAAAGTAACAGAATCAAATGCAGTCGATAATCTTTTTGCAGGCATCCCTAAACTCACGTAATGAAAACGTTTGTTCGTTCTTTCTGGACCTCCTTCACCCGCAAACATTCGTGTAGGATCTTCACCTTCACGTTTGAAAGGGAAAAGTCCAGAAGTATACGGAAATTCACCTGGTACATTTTCTTGTAAAACCCATCTTAAAATATCACCCCAACCATTGTAATTTGGTGTAACAACTTTTGGTATTTGAGAATGAGATAATGATTCAGTATGCGTCTGAAGAGAAAGTTCTTTATCTCTTACCTTGAATTTAAAAACTGGATCTTTGTACAATTGTTTTTTTGCAGCCCAACTTTCTAAAATCGCCCAATTTTTTGGATCAAAATTTAATTTCTCAGCTTCAAAAGCCTCTTGCAAACCTTTCACTAATCGATCCTTATCTTCCATTGAAGAAGATTGAATAGACTCAATTGATGAAGTTAAACCAAATAATTTATCTGCAACAATTACTTGCTGATCTACCCATTTATCATACGCTCTATTACTTTCTGAAATTTCAGATAAATAACGCGTTCTATCTGGAGGAATTACATATATCTTTTCAGACATTTCTTGCGTAATAGTAAAAGTAGATTTCAAATCAGCACCTGCTTTTTCAACCATTGTATCCATTATTACTTTATACAACGTGTTCATTCCTGGATCATTGAATTGAGAAGCGATTGTTCCATGAACAGGCATTGAGTCTACAGGAGAATCCCATAAATTATGATTTCTTTGGTATTGCTTACGAACATCACGCAATGCATCTAAAGCTCCACGTTTGTCGAATTTATTTAAAGCGATAACATCGGCAAAATCCAACATATCGATTTTTTCTAATTGAGTAGCTGCTCCGTATTCAGGTGTCATTACATAAAGAGAAACATCTGAATGATCTAAAATTTCAGTATCCGATTGACCAATTCCAGAGGTTTCCAAAATAATCAAATCATATTCAGCAGCCTTCAAAACATTAATAGCTTCAGAAACATGTTTTGATAATGCCAAATTCGATTGACGAGT
>CANJKA010000122.1 GCA_947474675.1 Flavobacteriales bacterium | reverse complement strand
TTTACGAAAAGTAATGTAGTAAAAACTTCCTTAGAAAGATCTTGATTTTTGCTTACTTTTCATCAAGGAAAAGTAAGAGAAATGTGATTCGAAGCTTTAATTGACTGTCTTAATGTAAATTAAAAAGATGTGTATAAAGATTAGCCTCCGAAGGGGGAAGAATAAAAAAAGTCACCTTCTAAGAAGATGACTTTCGCTAAAAGTAAATATCCAATCTCCTATTGAGCTAAGAAATCTTCCATTTGTTGAAACATTAAATCTAATTTCTCTTTGTTTTCTTTTTTGTAAACCAATGTGATAGTACCTTCTGCCATCATTTCTTTGTCTACTCCATCTCTGTTTGCATAGTAAGTTACTTTCATTTTATATGATTTACCATCAACAAATTTGTCTTTGTTTTGGTATAGACAATACACGTATGCATAATCCCAAGTTCTATCATCTTGCATTGTGTAAGCAGATGTAAAAAAGTAATCATTCGCTTCACGTTTTTTGAAATTTTGAGACCATTTTGAACTCAACTTAGCTAATTCAACACGAGAACATTTGATTGTTTCCATTTCATATACTGTATTGAATTCACAATCTGAACCACAAGATGCAGTAATTGGAGTTTTAAAATATGCACGGTTATATAAAGGTAATCCCATCGGGTAAGTTGTTACATAAACAGCTGGTTTTTCAGTAATTGCATCTACTCTGTTGTAACTTAATTTATTGTAATTATCTACAAAATTCACTTTACCAACCAATAACTTGTACGTTTCATTTTTCATCCATTTCGCTGCTTCTGCTGCAGATTCTTTGGTTTTAATGTCCGCCATTTTTTGGTCGTATTTTGCCGTTGCTGTTTCAATATCATAAACAGCAAACTGAGCTTCATCTTTTGCAAAAACATTTGTTACTTTTTTATCTGCATTGTCATAAAGAACATAAACATCTTTGTCAATTTCAATGATTAAACCATCGTTGTTACTGAACGCTTTTGTTGCATAACTTTCGTTGTACTTTTCGTTCATTTTCATTTCGATTAGTCCACCTGCTTCGTTGTAATAAATATTTAATTTCACAACGATACTTCCTCCTTCTTCGTGAATATATTCCCATTTGAAAATATTTTGAAAAGCGTCACGTCCATAAGCATCTTTACCTGTTAACATTGCTGGAGAGCAAAACATTGTTCCTGAAACCCCTTTTTCATCTGTAAAGTCTTTTGCATAAGGTTTGATCGTTTTAACTTTACCACCTTTATCATCTTTTTTCACCACCTTATCTTTCAAAGAATTAAGACTTTGAGCGTTTGAATTGAAGGCTACTGAAAGCACTAAACTTGCTACTACTAAAATTTTACTTTTCATTTTTCTAGTTCTAAATTATTACTTGTTCTACGTTTACTTATTTTAAAAATTCAAATTGAATGTTCCAACTACTTCTCCTGAAACGCCATCTGTACCATCGTTTCCATTTCTTCCATTTTGATTAATTGAAGCTCCTTTTCCTCCGGCAGCTCCAGAACCACCTGTGTTTTTTACGATAATTTTACATCCTGTTAATCCGGCTGTTTGATGTATAATTACGTTTCCGCCATCTCCTCCATTTCCGCCGTTTCCTCCAGTACCAGAAGAGCTAGTTGTACCTGAGCAACCACTTCCTCCGCAAACATCAATGGTGATAATTGTATTCGGTTTCACTTTTATTTGGTGAAGAATTTCTCCTGTGCTCGCTTTTTTAATTTCAACTAGGATTAAATTGTTTTTTGTCGTCGCATAAACGTCTAAATCGTCTCCTTTTCCTCCGCCATAACCTGAAGTTCGGTACATCGCTTGACCACAACCATTATCACCTCTATAAGAAATTGAAACAGGCGTTGAATAACTTATTGGAATTGAAGAAGTAATTTGAAGAGCTGGATTAAATTTATTCTTTACAATTACTTGAATTTTATCTCCTACGATTGTTTTACACGTTGATTCAATTGTAAAAACCTCATCTCCCGGAAGGGCACCTGTTACAGTCATTTCAAAATCTTCGTATGGAGTTTTACCACCCAATGAAGCTGTTTTGTATTCAACTCCTTTTGAATCTGTTGCTTTGATCCCATATTTTACTTTGCATTGCAATCCAATTTCGGAAGAAGGTGTCAACCAAACGAATTCTAATTTCTTGATATCCTTTCCTTTAAGCGAATAAATGATTTTTTCTTTTTCAACTGCAGCATTTTGGTCAGCTACTAAGTCTGTTCTTGCATTGGATTGATTGTTAAATGTTTCAATTAAATAAGCATTCAGCTTTACATTTGCTTCAGCGATATTTTTGATATCTAAATTTGAAGACTCATTGCTTAAAAAATATTTGATTTCAGCTACTGAACTTTTCCAAGTATAGTAATACATCACACCGCCAATAATTGAAATTCGAGAAACACCATTTGAAAAATAAGCAGGGTGACCCGGAACATCTACTAAGAATTTTTCCTCTACAACTCCTGCTCTCATGATAACGATTTCAGAACATCTGTTATTGATTAATTCAAATTTAACGGGCCAAAGTTTTGTTGCAATTTCGACATATTTAATGTCAGGTCTCTTTTCATTAAAGGTCACTTTTCCAACAGAACAATCTCCAGCTTTAAAAGATTTTAACTGTTCATTTTGGTTTTGAGAAATTCCATTATTTGCAAAAAAACAAATAAGTATAATAAGTTGAAGTATAAGTAATTTCATGTGTCAATTTTTATTTCGACACAAAAATGGTTCAAATTAATTTTTTGGATGACTTTCGATTTACGAACCGTTGCTTTGGATTTATAAGTGGGTTGTTTGAAATCGATTTCTTTGATTTTCAAGAGAATGGTGATTTAAATTGCCCTCCCCCTTACCGCCGAAGGCAGCATCGTAGATAATCCCCCTCCGAAGGGGGAAGCCTAAAATAAACTCGAAATATTTCAACAAAAAAAATGACTATCGTTTATAGATAGCCATTCATGGAACTAGTTTAAAAAAAACAGAGCTAAACTCTTACAAAAGCTCCATTTAAATTCAATTGCTAAAAGTTTTTAAAGTAGTTCCATCTGTGTAAAGAATGATAATCATTCCTACATAGGTATCGTCAATTTCTTGACCTAATAAATTATATTTTTTACTAATTATTTTCACTTTTTCGCGGTTATCGATTGCTACTATTCCAATTTCTTTCTTATGTCCATCGAAATCAGTTATCCATAATTTATAATAATTAATTGTTTTTTGTACTTGTAAATCTTGGTAAACGTAATTATTGGTTGAAAAGGAATTTCCTGTTCCATCAAGTTCCATCAACCATTCAAAATTTAAACCATCTTCACTTTTTTCTAAAGTGTAGTAATCAAAATTCAATTCTGATAAAGTTGACCATTTTAATTCATTTTTTCTTTCTAATTTTTCTCCTTCAAAAAACGATAATTCAACAGGTAAAACAATAGCCGGCTCAATTGCTCCTATCCAAGGTTGAATATCTCTAGCGTTACCATAAAAATCGATCGTTACAATGGATGAAGTCAATAAATCTACCCCCATATCTTTTACAGTTCCTGTTTCTCCAGCAGTTACTTTACCGTTTCCATCAATTGAAATACTGCCTGTTTTTTCATTTGTATGTGTCGTTACCCATATAGCGAATGATGTATTTATTGCTCCCCATCTAACAAACGATGTTGATAAAGATGCTTGAACATAATTGTAATCAATAATAGTTGAAGATGTACTTGTAATTTCAATTGCATAATGAGAACTAACAGGACCTGTTCTTGTATTATTAAAAATGTTGTTTTTTATAATTTTTGAAGAAGTAGAAGAAGCATTATGAATTGCATGACTATTCGCTGTAGTTAATACCGAAAAACTTCCGCTTATAGAAACAGTATTATGATAAATCGTTGAAGCAGATGACACATTTTCATAAATCCCTCTAATTCTAATTGGATTGATATTAGATCCATTGCTTAAAAGAACAATATTGTTTTCAGTATTTATACTAGAAGAGGCACCAAAATTTGAAATACCATAAATATCTCCAGCGGTAGGTGATACATTTGTTAAACCAGTTATTTTATTTCTTTTAATAGTAATTACACCTGATGGCGTTCCTCCAGTTTGGTGATTTATTCCTGAAATCGATAAACTTGAAGTTGCACTATTCGTTAACGATAAATTACTTATCACATTCCCTTCCACTAAACTAGAAGAACTAGTTACTCCAATTCTAATTCCATTTAAAGCTCCACCAGTGCTAACTGAAGCTCCTGCTGAAGAACAATTTTTCACAATGGAGTTGGCTATAGAAGAATTCCCTGGTCCAGTAACATATATCAACATAACTTGCGTAGAAGTCCCCGTATTTGTAAATGACATTTCTTGTACAGTATTCCCATCTAACGAAGCCGTTTTATTTATTGGAATTGTAATAAATATCCCTTTTGAAAAAGAATTTCCAGCTACAGAAATATTATTTGCATTTGAACTTCCAATTGTATTAGAAGTCACTGTAATATTATTAGCTGAAGAAATTAAATTTAAACCGGTAAAAATAACGCCTGTGTTACTTACTATAATATCACTTATTACATTTGAGTTGACAGTAATTGGTCCAGCAATTGACGTGTATATGGGAGTAAAAACACCACTTCTTGCAGATTTAATATTCTTAATTGAATTTGAATTGATTACACTAGAAGAAGCGTTGATTACCGAAAAAGCATAACAGCTAGAACTATTTGTATTGGATGAAAAAGTGAAATTTTGAATCAGATTATTCGTTGCTGTAAAACTGCCAGTTGCTGTAAAATAACATCCAAGATAATTATTTGCGCTAGATCTTGCACTTGGATCTGTCATGTTATTTACATCATTATTACCAATTATATTGTTAGAAAAAATAGCCGAACCAGTTCCAGAAAGAACATTTAAAGTAGAGTATTGTCCTAAAGTTGAAGTTCCAATATGGTTTATTGAACCTACAGTATTATATGAAAAATTAATAGAGCCTGAACCAGCCGATTTATGTACAATAGCCATACTATTTGTAATACCCGTATTATTATCTATAAAAGTTAAACTTCCAGTCCCAGAAGTTGATCCGATTGTATTTCCATTACCAATAGTTCCTATATCAAAATTTGCATTTGACAAATTTGAAGAAATAATTATAAATGCAAAAGCAGGAGTTGAAAAACTTGAATTCGTTGTCGTTTCAAATGATATATTTTGAAACACATTTCCGCAAATGGTATTAGTTGTTCCTGATAAGCTAGAAGCTGAAAAATTAATACCATAAAAAGCATAAACAGAAGTATTTACAGTAAAAGGCAAACCAGTATTTAATGCACATTGAGATGATTGCCCCCCAAAATAATTAGTTGAAATTGTATAATTAGACCCGCTATTGATCGATATAAATGAAGAATTAGAAATTGGAGTTAAAGAAGTAGTACTGTAAAAACTATTCCCTGTAATTGACCAATTTGTCGTATTATTTCTTAGATAAATTCCATCTCTAGTAAACTCTGTAAAATTACAATTTGTGATTGAATTAAGACTATTCTCAAAACTAGCTATACCATCAGAATAAATTAACCATCTAGGTTTATTTGCTCCCGATTTAGTGATTGTGCAATGGTCGATTGTGTTATTGTCATTTCCTCCAACTGAAGCAGTACCAAATTGAACAACACCAGAAAATGAAGAATTAGAGCCTTTGATTGTACAATATTTAATCAAATTATTAGTCGCATCATTTATAAACGATATTACTGAAATAAAACCAGTATTTGCATTTTCAAAAATTAAACCTTCTGCCGTTCCAGTTTGATTAACTCTACCATCAATCGTTACATTGTCTGCCCCATTCATTCGGAAAACATCATTGGAAAAAGTGCAAGTTATCCTTCTTGGTGCACCAGTAGGATAAACCAAAATAGAAGTGTAATTTGATGAACCTGATCCTGAAGCTTTTAAAATAGAAGAATTTGTTTCATTACAATTTGCAGCAATTTGAAAAACAAGTATCCCCGAAATACTTCCTGAATTCACTGCATCCATTGCAGATTTAAAAGTTGTGTAAGTTTGTCCTGTTCCAACTGTATAGGTTCCATTTGCATTTGAAAAATTGGAAGCAAATAAAAATACAAGTATAAAAGTTGAGATTTTCAATTTCATAGTTTCAATCATGTTCGGCTTATTTATAGTCATGCTAAGAAAGATGATAAATAAAACATGGTTAGAAATAGTATACCTGAAGATGATTAGAAACAATAAGATATGATTTAACGTCTACGAAAAAATCCATTCCTAAACAAAATGTGCTGTTAATGAGGTTAATCTATCTGTTCCTAAATAAATCATCTATGTTTGATACAAATTATAAAAATCAAACTCATGAAAAAACAATTACTTACTTTATTATCGATTTCCCTATTTACCTTTTGTTCTTTTTCACAAAACGTAATAATTCCAGATGCGAATTTCAAAGCTTATTTATTAGCAAACACAAACATCAATGTTGTCAATGATGCGAATATAACTTCATCAGAAGCTGCTGCTTTTAATGGTGTAATGAGTTGCGCAGCATTAAATATCTCTGATTTAACAGGGATTGAAGCTTTCACAGGATACCTCTATTTAAATTGTACAAGTAATGCAATAACATCTTTAGATTTATCTGCAAATATTCATATGCAAGGAATGTTAGAAGTTGGCTACAATCCTTTGACAAGTTTAATTCTTCCTCCGAACATCACCACTCTTAAGTGTAATAATACATTGTTATCAAGTTTAGATCTATCAAACACTCCTAATCTTACGAACATGTGGTCCAATATGACCCCTTTTACATCTATTAATTTTTCAAACAGTGCAGCTTTAATAGGAATGAATTTGGATGGAAACCATATGTCAACGATCGATCTAAGCAGTTTAACAAATCTAGAATGGATTTATGTTACACAGTCAACCCTCACGGAATTAGACGTTAGTGTTTGTCCTTCATTGAATAGCTTGACGTGTATGATGAATGACTATTTAACTGTTCTAAATGTTGCAAATGGAAACAACATGAGTTTTGCTCCAGGTTCTTTTACGGCAACTTCTTGTCCTCTTTTGGGATGTGTAACCGTTGATAACGTTGCTTTTTCTAATCAAGTATGGACTTCAGGTGTTGATGCTGGCGTGTCTTTTTCATTGGATTGCTCACAAGTTACAACGTTGGCAACTTCACTAACGATTGAAGGACAAAGTGAAACTTCAACAATCACTTCACTTGGAGGAACTTTGCAAATCGTTTCTACAATTTTACCTTCTTTTTCAGCTAGTCAATCACTTATTTGGGGGATAGTATCAGGATCAAGTTTTGCAACTTTAAGTCAGACTGGATTATTAACTGCAACTGGAAACGGAGTTGTTACAGTTGGAGCAATGACAACTGATGGATCAGGAATTTCGGCAACTACTGTTATTACAATTTCAAATCAAGTAGCTGGAATCAATGAAAATAAAGTTGAAAGTTTCAAAATTTCACCAAATCCAGCTTCAACAAACTTAGATATAACATCAGCGTCAGAAATTGAATCCGTTTCAATTTATAACTTATTAGGTTCATTAGTACAAGTTGAAAATACATCTTCATTTTCAATTGAAAGTTTACCTAAAGGGATGTATCAAATAAATGTGAACACTTCAAATGGTATTGTACAGTCACGCTTTGTGAAACAATAAAAAGGTTAAAAAACTAGTAGCAATTAAAGAACTCATCAGATTGGTGGGTTCTTTTTTTTTATATAGTTATTGCGAATAAATAATAAAAAACAATAAAAATAATTGATGGCAAAATAGATTTTGATTTATCATAAAGCAACCCTGAAATTATTCCTAGAAATAATGTTAAAATAAAACTATAACTTATATAAAACAAACTCGTAAAACTTAAAAGATTAAGACTAGTAAATGCATATAAAAATGCAACAGAAATAATTGTTGTTTTTTTTGAGTATTGAACTTGTATTATTTTTTGAATAAAACATCTAAAAAATAACTCATAAGAAATCAACAAAAGTAACTGACCTGGAATGATATCGAACATAATTAAAAAATGATCAAAATGAATTCCACTAAATGGAATTATTTTTAATACAATACCATTGAAAAGCATAAGAGCTAAAAGAAATAATAAACTAACTAAAATTGCAATTAGACTATTTTTTATTTGGTTTTGATTAAAAGATATTGAATTGATCAGTTTTTTCTTTTTTAAGAAATAATAAGTCACTGAAAAAACAATTCCATTACCTAAACTTGTTGAAATTAAATGAACTAAATCAGAGTCATAATTCCAAATAAAAAAAATCTGAACATAAGAAACAAGGAATTCAAAACATTTTATTATAAAAATATAAAGTAATGCAAATAGAGCTGCTTTTGGGATAGTTAGATTTTTCATCGGTTTTATTAACAATTCTCAGTATTAAATTTATGGTACAAAACTAAGATTATTTTTTAATCCTAGATTTATATTAATCATACCTTTAAATATACAAATCATTGCAATCCTTTAATTTCAAACTTTTTATAATGGTATAAATAAATCAAAAAAAATCCCATAGGGTAGGACTTAAGTCCTACCCTATGGGATGGGATTGAATAAAATTGAAATCGTATTGGAATTGAATATATATATAATTGAAATTTGGAATGAATTGAAATAAATTAAATTGAAAACCATTCATTTTAATCTCATCTCACAACCATTTTTTGAACCATATTCCCTTCATTTGTTTCTGCAATAATTGAATAAACACCTGCTGAGAATTCACATGTATTTATGAAATAATTTGAATTTCCTTTTTTGAAATCTCCAACATGAATAACTTGAACTATTTGTCCCATTAAATCAGTAACATACAATTTTCCTGTTAAAGGTCTAGCAGTGTTAAAAGGAATACATGTATTACCATGACTTGGATTTGGATAAACAGTGGATGAGAAAATAGATTGAACATTTTCATCTAAACTTCCTAGAGCAAGCACATTAAATTTCCACCAACCCCCTGGTGCTGTCATTGGTCTAACTTGTTGTTTACCACTTACAGATTCTCCTTTAATGTAATAGAAAATTTTGGTTCCTGCCGATTGAGCTGGTATAAATCCAGTCCAAGTATCAGTTAATGCATTTGTTAACGTCATGTTTACAGCTACATAAGGCAACGTTGTGTCAGCTGTCCAATAAATTTGAGCATTGGCAATTCCTGATTTATGTTGAATCAACGCATCTACTTGATAAGGATTTGTCGTATTGTATGTATCTGGAAGGTAATTATGAACGATACGAAGCGGATCTGCTACACCTACTAAATGAGTAATACAATGAATAACACCACTTTGAGAAATGATATTAGAACCAGAATTATCGGCATCAATGGTAACGACTGTATAACCAGGCATATTTTCTTTAATTATACGAACAGCAGTAGTATCATATTCGGTTCTATAGACAGGCATGATAATCGTTTTATTGACAATCACCATGTTCGAATACGTTCTGTAATAAGCATCTCCCCAAGGTGCTCCTGCATAACTACCTGTTGTACTCGGAGGCATTGGAATACGTACAATTTTATAAGGATTTCCCCAAGGATCATTGTAATTTGCTAAAATATAAGCAATATTCGCTTCAATTTGTGGCCCATCTGAAGTTGCTGCAGGAAATTCTCCTACTAAAATTGTTTTTTCATCCAATAACTTCATGTGCATGTCAATGTGATGAATTCCATCATACGGTAAAACGTCCATTTTCACATATCGATCAATTCCATGATACGTTGACATTAATGTATTAATTTCAGGTTCTGTATGATTTGGATAAGCCAACGAATAATCTCCAGCACCATCATTTTCAAGTAATATTAGATCTGAAGCGAAAGCTGTTCCTAATCCATCGACCATCCAATTTCCACCGGTATTCATTAGATTATTAGGGGCAACCATAGTTCTATAAAGAGGAATATTTAATTCCGTCGAATATGCTAATGGAATATCATCATCATTTGGACGAGGACGATTATATATCCAATCGACTAAAATCAATGAGTCTACGTCGTTAATATAACATGTATTTGCAGCATAATCACGAATCCAAATTGAATCAAAAGCAACTTCTATGTAGGTGATATTAGTCAATGGGATATTATTAGCTGTTAAATCTGCAATCACAGCATTTGAATCTGAGCAATGGATAATTACTTCACATTCTAATCGAGCAGCTCTTACAATTTCACGTTGAATTGCGGGAAAGCTGGTCCAAGTAATAACAAGGGCTTGAGATTCTTCCCATTGAGCAGCTGTTCGAACGGGTAAAGTTGGAGGTGTGAAAATTGGAGTTCTGTAGCCTGATTTAACTGCAGCATCCGTTCTGCTTTTAAGATAAGCATCCATTTTCATTTCTTCACCTGGTGCAAATCCACGGGGAAGCATTTCAGGTTCTTGAGAAAAAATAGATGTACAGAAATTTAATAATACGAGAGTAAAGAGAGTTTTTTTCATTTTATAAGTTTAGCAATTTCAAATTTAAACTTTTATTTAACACTTTTACATAAAATCAGATATAATTTCACGTAAAATATTTGATTGGTAATATATGTTGGTTAGATGGTTTTTAAGACTTCCCCCTTTTGGAGGGGGAAACTTACAAAAATCGTTAATACTACACTTCCCCCTTCGGAGGGGGATCGAGGGGGAGGATTTTTTGATAGTCATAATATTATCGATAGAAAAACAGGTAACGCTATCCTGCCCCTTCATCCCCCTCCAAAGAGGGAAACCTTTAAAAAAATAGTCCTCTTTACCTACATCATTCATTTTTTTATTTATATATTTAAAAATGATAAACTTTCGAAACGCTATACTTATCTGTTTTTCTATACTATTCTGTTCATTCTACAATGCACAAAATGATATTCATATTCTTCAATCTAAGCTCGAAAAATCAAAAGAAGACACCTCTAAAGTTGATTTACTTATCACCTTATCTGATAAATTAAACGATAAAGGAGAAAATGAAAAAAGTTTACGTCTTGCAAAAGAAGCACTTGTACTTTCTCAAAAATTAAAATTCAAATTAGGTACGGCGAATTCTTTTCGGCAAGTGGGAATAGTTTCGTTGGAATTAGGTCATTACCAAGATGCGCTCGATAACTATTTAAAAGCCTTTAAAATCAGTGAAGAAATTGGAGATAAAATAGGTGTTGCCTATCTGTACAATAACATTGCGAACATCTACAGAGAACAAGGAAACAATAAAAGAGCCATCGAAAATTACTTAAAATCCCTAAGCTTATGCGAAAAATTGGGGGACAAAAAAGGGATCAGTAAATCTTCTTTTGGAGCTGGAATAATCTGCAGATCGAATGGTGAATTTGATAAAGCGTTAACCTATTACTTTAAATCTATGAAAATAGATGAAGGCCTAAATAATCAACCTGGAATAGCTCACACTTGTACTAGTATTGGCATTGTTTATTCAATCAAAGGTGAGTTTGATAAGGCGCTAAATTACTATTCTAAATCCTTAAAAGGAGCCTTGAAAACAGGTGATAAAAAGGAAATTGCTTTGTGTAAAATAAACATTGGTTGTACGTATTTAGATTTAAGTGATTATGATCAAGCGGAAATAAATCTAAATGAAGCCTTGGTTCTTTTTCGGGCCATTGGTCATAAAAATGGGGTGAAAGAAGTCTACAATTCGTTGTCAACGTTATTTGAGAAAAAATCCGACTTTAAAAATTCACTGAAGTACCAGAAATTGTACAACGAAATCAAAGATTCGCTTATTTCTGAAAGTAGTACAAATCAAATGTTAGAAATGACAGCGAAGTATGATTCCGAAAAGAAGATCATTGAAAATAAATCCCTGACTCAGAAAAATAAAATTCAAGCCTTATCCATTTCTAATAACCGCTATTTGATGTTTGGTCTAGTCGGTTTTTTTATTCTACTGTTCAGTTTTGGTATTTTAATTTTCAGACAAAATAGATTAAAAGCTCAACAATTAGCGATGCAATTCGAGCAAAAGTTATTAAGAACACAAATGAATCCTCATTTTATCTTTAATTCATTGACTAGTATTGAAAGTTTCATTTATGAACATGAACCAAAAATAGCAGGCGTTTATTTATCAAAATTCTCTCGTTTGATGCGGTTGATTTTAGAAAATTCAGCCTCCGAATTCATCACCTTGGACAAAGAAATTGAAATCTTAAATTACTATTTATCCCTTCAAAAAATGAGGTTGGACGATGAATTAGATTACACGATTGACTTTGATGAATCCATTATTCCAGAAGAAGTATTAATTCCGCCAATGCTGTTACAACCTTTTATTGAAAACGCCATTGAACATGGATTTAGAGGAAGTAAAAGTAGGGGAGAAGTGAAGATTTTATTTGAGATAATTCAAGGAAGTTTACACATTAAGATCACCGACAATGGCATTGGAATAGATCAAGCCAAACAAGAAAATGATTCCTTTAAAACTCATAAATCGATGGCTTTAAAGATTACGAGTGAGCGATTGGAATTATTGAATAAAACGAAAAAGAAGAAGTTAACCTTTTCAATTTCAGATATTTCTTCGAAAGAAAATGAGATAACAGGTACCGAGGTTAAATTTTCAATTCCTATTTAAAAGCAAAGAGATGAAACAACTGAATATAATCTTAGTAGACGACGAAAAAAGAGTCAGAAATTCACTGAAAAGTATTTTGGAAATGTATTATCCAAACGCTTGTATTGTTGGAGAAGCTGAAGATATAAACGAAGGAAAAGCATTGATTTTAGCGTTGAAACCCGACGTTGTTTTGCTCGATATTAAAATGCCCGGAGGAACAGGATTTGATCTCTTAAAACAATTAATGCCCTTAACTTTCAAGGTTATTTTCATTACAGCTTTTGATCAATTTGCCATTCAAGCGTTCAAATACAGTGCGATTGATTATTTATTAAAACCAATTATCCCAGAAGACCTTGTCAAGGCACTCGATAAATCAACCGAGCAATTAAATGCCAGTAATGAAAGTCTAAAATTTGACAACCTAATCGACAATTTTAGTCAATTGACGAGAGATTC
>CANJKA010000121.1 GCA_947474675.1 Flavobacteriales bacterium | reverse complement strand
TTATCAGGTTCACCAGATATTGTAGGTATTTGGACAGGACCTTCTGTTCTTGGAGGTGCTCATTTAGGAACTTATACTCCTTCAACATTAACAGCTGGAATTTATACCTATACTGTTTCTGCATTAGCTTGTTCTGATGATGTTTCAACTGTAAATGTAACGGTAACTTTAGCTCCAACTTCTGGAATTGCTTCTGTTTTAGATGCAACTTTATGTTCAGGATTTTCAACAATGGCTTCTTCTACAATTGCAGGAGGTGTGTGGAGTTCTTCAGATATTAGTGTAGCGACTATTGATATTAATACTGGTTTGGTCGTGGCAATAAGTGCTGGAACGACAACTTTAACATATACTGTTTTGGGTACTGCTGGATGTTTAGGGACAAACGCAACTTCAACAGTTGATGTGGTTGTTACAGATACTCCAATTGCTCCAACTGGAAATTTGAGTCAAGGTTTTTGTGAGGATGCTGTTGCTACAGTAGCTGATCTTTCTACTTTAACGGGTGCTAATATTCAATGGTATGATGCTTCTAATTCAGGTGTTTTATTAGCTAATTCAACTATTCTAGAAAATGGAACGCATTATTTTGCCACTCAAACCATTGCAGGGTGTGAAAGTGTTTTAAGTTTAGATGTGTTGGTTTATCTCGACTCAATTCAATTAGCATTGGTTTCACAAACAACTTCTGCTTGTAGTCAACAAACTGGTTCTGCAACTGTGTTAGCAACAAATGGTATTGGATCTTACGCTTATTTATGGTCTAATTCACAAGTTGGAAATACAAATACAAATGTTGGAAGTGGTGAATATTCAGTAACTGTTACAGATTCTTTAGGATGTTCAAGTTCACTAGGAGTAACCATCTTTTGTGATGGGATAATTCCTGAAATTATTACACCTAATGGCGATGGTAAAAACGATACATGGATTATAAATGTTGACTCAAAAGTTCTTGTTCAATTGTATAATCGTTGGGGTAATTTAATTTATACAGCATTACCGTATTTAGATGATTGGGAAGGAAAAGCGAATGAAGGAGTTACTTTAGGAAATGACTATTTACCAAATGGAACGTACTTCTACGTGATTGATTATAAAAATGGAAGTGAACCTGTTTCAGGATATATTGAATTAATTAGATAATAATAAATAAAAATGAAAGTTATGAATTTAAATAAAATAAATACACTCGCTTTATCTTTTTTGATGTTGTTGTCTTTTAGTGCAATTTCTCAACAAGATGAACAAAGTAGTTTGTACATGTTTAATCCTTTACAATTTAATCCTGCTTATGCTGGAAGTCGAGGTGATTTAAGTGTTACAGGTGTCGTGAGAAGTCAATGGGTTGGAATTAAAGGGGCTCCTAAAAGTCAATTTATTTCCTTGAATTCTCCTTTGAAAATTAAGAACATGGCTTTAGGGATGCATGTTTGCAATGATGCAATTGGTTCAAAAAATAGAACGAGCTTTTATGGCGATTATTCGTACACGCTAAACTTTAAACATTTTCGAAAATTAAATTTAGGAGTATCTGGTGGAGCTGAACAACTTACGATAGACAATACTAAACTATTAGTAAATGACCCAACGGATGTTCAGTTTTTAGGGACTTATTCTCAATTGAAAGGAAATGCGGGAGTTGGATTGTATTATTATACTGATAAGTTTTTTGCAGGATTGAGTGTGCCTCGTTTGTTTGAAACCAGTTTAAAAAATAATTCCATTGTACTAAGTAATAATTTCACTAAAAGACATTATTTTTTGACTGCAGGATATGTTTTTCCTCTAAATTCAGTAGTTGATTTAAAAACAAGTGTGTTACTGAAAATAGTTCCTAATGCTCCATTGACAGCTGATATAAACGCGAATTTCTTTTTTTACAAGAAACTTTGGATAGGAGCGCTTTACAGATTAAATGAATCAGCAGGAATCAATATCGCTTTTCAATTGAAAGAGAAATTGATGTTTGGATATTCTTTTGATTTTGTCACAAATGGTTTAAGTCGAATTAATAATTCAGGTTCTCATGAAATTATGCTGAACTATAGTTTAAACCGTAAAAAAGCGTTTGGGTCTCCAAGATATTTCTAAAATATAAATAAAAAAGTTATGAAAATATTTTTAATGTTGAGCTGTTTAATCAGTTTCACTTTTAATAGTTTTGCCCAAAATTTAAAAGTAAGTCAGGCAGAAATGTATTATAAATTGTATCGATATGCTGAAGCAAATCCAATATACAAAGAATTGATTCAAAAAGATGAGTTGAAAATAGCTGAGCAAGAAATCGTTTTTAGACATGCGTTAACAGCATCTGAAAAATGTAGAGATTTTGTTTTTGAATATGATGTTTTAGCTAGAATCAGTCAAAGCGATAAATATACTTTTGACGATGCGTATGCTTATTTTCAATTGAGTTTATTTTTAGGTTATTACGATAGAGCGAAAGAAATATTAGCTAGTCAAATCGTTTTAAATAGTGTTGATGCAAGAAAAACAAATCTAGATAAATATAAAAATGGAAGCGTTTGGGATGAAATGAAAAAAGATACTTCAATTTATGCTATTAAAAGCGTCGATTTTAATTCTGGAACGGGAGATTTTAATCCGATTTACCATCCTAAAGGGATTGCTTTTTCTTCTGCAAGAAATGTAGCGTTTCGAAAGTCTACTTTTGATAATTCACCTTATTTGAATTTGTATATTTATAAAAGCGAAGGTTCTAAAGTGGTAGAATTGAAATTTTTAGAAACATCGAGACATGATGGAACAGCGTATTACGATAGTTTAAATCAAGTTTGGTATTTTTCAAAAAATTTCCCGTCTGATAAAGATGTAAATCTTACAACGACTGGTTTGTTCCTGTTTGATGAGAAAACGAAAATTGAAACAGCATTTAATTACAACGATCCACAATTTTTTTTAGCTCAACCTTTTTTGTCTGAAGATGGAAAAACGTTGTGGTTTAGTTCAAATAGAACGGGTGGTTTTGGAAAATCAGATATTTGGTATTCTACTAAGGTAAATGATGTTTGGAACGAACCTGTTAATGCAGGTAATATCATTAATACTTCAGACAATGAAATGTTTGCTTTTCCTCAAAAAAACAAGCTGTATTTTTCAAGTAATGGTCACCCAGGTTTAGGTGGATTAGACGTTTTTTCAGTCAAATGGAATGATTTAAAAGCGTCTGGTTTAGAAAACTTAGGTGCAAATTTAAATTCAAATGGAGATGATTTCTCTTTGGTTTTAGATAGTACAGAAAAAGCGGGTTATTTTTCTTCAAACAGAGGAGAATTTATCGATAATATTTATAGTGTTGTCATAACTCGTTTGGATTTTGTTTTTGTAGGAACAATCGTTGCTGATTTAAGTATCGATAAAATTCAAGCGATTCCTGTTGTAATTAAAAAAGAGGGAATAGAGATTTCAACTGTTTATGCAGATAAAAATGGAAAGTTTGAATTTAAAGCAGATAAAAATAGTTCCTATACTTTTGAAATAAATGAAACAGAATATGAAGCTATTAAAGAAGATTATTCAACTGTTGGAAAAACAGCAAGTGATTCTACTTTTAAAATGTTTGTATTGAAATCTAATATTGAGGTATTAATCACTGTTGTCAACGAAAAAACAAAACAGATTTTACCGAATTCAAAAGTGGATGTTATAAATCGAAAAACAAATGAAGTTATTTCAGGAGTAACAGATGATAAAGGAATAATTCATTTAAAATTGCCAAGGAATAATGAATTTGAATTGTTGACAGTTCATTCAGATTATAATGATTCAAAGACGACATTGAATACCGTTACAAAAGATGAAATAATAAAATCAACAATTGGTTTAAATTTGATAGAAGTAGGATCTGTTTTAGCGGTGAAAGATTTGAATTATGATTTCGAAAAATGGACGATCAAACCTGATTCTAAAGTCGAATTAGATAAAGTGGTGGCCTTTTTAAAAGCAAATCCGAAAGTTAAAATTGAATTAAGCTCTCATACTGATTGTCGCGGCTTAAGTGATTTCAATATGAGGTTATCTAAAAAGAGAAATCAAAGTTGTATCGATTATTTAGTTTCGAAAGGCGTTAATAAAAACAGAGTAATCGGTAAATGGTTTGGTGAATCTATGCTGCTAAATAAATGTGCAGATGATATCGAATGTACTGAAGAAGAACACATGATCAATAGAAGAACAGAAGTGATCGTTGTAAGCATTGATTAAGTTTTATTTGAAACTAAAAGTAGGAGTGAGGTGATCTGATAGAAAGGAATTTTTTATTTAACATTATTCCTTGAAGTTTGAAATTTTACTTACCTGTTGATTCGAAAGGAGAAAATACTAATTGAAGTATTTTCTCCTTTTTTATTTTTAGCTATCTCCTTTGTTATTTCTAATATATAGGAGAATAAATAGTTCTTGAAAATTTTAGGATTTTAAATGCGTTTACCTTGTTAGTCATACTAAGTTTTTTCTCTAAGTTAACTTTTTTTATAAATATCAATCTACTACCCTTTTTCATCCACATAACTCCCCGTTTCATCATCTTTCAATATTGTAATTGATCTTGGGATTCTTTCTTGTAATTCTGTTAAATGCGAAATAAATCCAACGATTCTATTTTCTTTCATGAGTGACTGTAGTGTTTCGTATACCAAAGCAACACTTTCAGCATCTTGCGTTCCAAATCCTTCGTCTATGAAAAAGAAATTTTTGCTGCTCATATTTGATGACTGAACACTTTCAGCTAATGATAATGCTAAACACAAAGATGCTTGAAATCCTTGTCCTCCTGATAATGTTTTTACACTTCTGCTTGCACCATTATTTAAATAGTCAATTACTTCAAACTCGTTGCTGGTATTGATTTTTAAACTTAATTTATTTTTAGTAATTCTATGAAAGCGGACATTTGCAGATTCGGCTAAGTTTTGTAAATAAATACTTGAAACGTAATTCACAAATCCATTTCCTGAGAAAAGAGTGTCAAGCGTTTTTAAATTTTCAAATCGTGTAATTACTTTTTCATACTCTTTTAAAAGTTCAGCTTTTTTATCAAATTCAATAAGTAGGTTTTCTAATTCTCCAATTCTTTTCGCTTGTTCAGTAAATAAACTTTCAAAAATTGAAACTTGAATAGCTAATTCTTCGGTTTTTAAGGTATATGCTTCGCTATTAAATGTTTGACCGTTTAATTGGATGATCGATTGATCTAATACATTTTTAGCTGTTTGTAATTCAATTTGATAATTTTTACATTTCTCTTTTTCAGTTTCAATATCTAATGTGTAATTTAATATCTGTTCAACTTCAAGAAGAGATGAATATTCATTGAGGATCAATAATTCTTTAATTTTGGTATCTAATTCAATCCATTTTTCTTCAAGAATTTCTACTTGTTTTTTCAACTCATTCAAACTTCCTGCATTCGAAGCTAATTGATTTTCTAGAATTACTTTTTTCTCTGTTTTCTCAAAAAGATTTGCTTCTAATTTTAAATTGATGTCGTTTAAACTGTTTTTATTGTTTGTCAATTGTTCCTTTGATAAAGAAATAAAATCTTCGTATTTAAAGATCTTTAACTGGGTCAATTCATTCGCTTTCAATCCTTCTTTAGATGCTTTGAAAATTGCCATTTCAGCGTTTTTTTCTCTAATCGATTTCAAATTATTCGCACAATCGTTCAACTTTGTTTGTACCGTAAATAATTCTTTTTCTTTTTCTGTAATTTCTTTTTCAGTGTTTTTAAATTCACTTTTTTTAAGTTCAAAAATACTTTTATCATCTGCTTTAAATCCTTCCCAAATAAAACGAGTAGAATGGATTTTAAATTCTTGATCTACATTTGTTTTTAATACAATTAAAGACTCTAATTCTTTATTCAATTTAATGAGATTCGTTTCAATTTGAACTGCTGAAGAATCTCTTCTTAAAATCTCTTTTTCTCTTTCGTCAAGTATTTTTAATTTTTCATTCAACTGTGCTATTTTTTCAGAAACATCTTCCGCTTTCATAATAGAAGGATGTTCTAAAGATCCACACAAAGGGCAATTTTCATTGTCGTGTAAATTACTTGAAAAATGTGACAACTGTTGAGAAACCAGTCGTTTAGTTTTTTCAGTTTCAATTTCTGATTTTTCTTTATCGTTTTGAATTTTTAAAGTGTCGAGTTGATTTCTCCAATTTACTTTTTCTAATTCCAGTTTTGAAAAATGGAGATTGTTCAGTTGAATTTCTTCTTTTACTTTAGAAACAGCATCGACTAAACTCGTAATTTTTAATTGAAAAAGATCTTGATTTGAATACCATTTTTCGAGTTCTAAAAGCGTGTTTGAATCCAGTTTATTTTCTTTTAGAAGAACTAATTCACTTCTAATTTTCTCTAGGTCATTCTTGAAATTGAGTTCTAATAATTCCGTTTTTTTTGTGTTTTCAAGTGCATCTTTCAGTTGTATTTCATATTGATTTATTTCTGTTTGAATTTCTTGAATCTTAATAATTGATTGATAATCTGTTACCTTATTTTTGTTTTCAGGTAAACTTTTAGATGCTTCAACTAAATTGGCTAAAGAAGTGTTTATTTGAGTTAGTTTGGTTTCTAAATCAACTTTCAATTCTTCAATTTGTTGTTTTTGTATTTTACTTTTTGTTAAATCATTTTTGGTTGTCAATAAACTATCAAGAGACGTTTTAAATTGCTTTTCAACTTTTTCAATCAATTGAATTTCAGTGTCTAATTTATCCATTTCTGGTTTTAAATCAGTTAGATTAGAAAGAATGACTTTTCGCTTTTCAATCAGTTCAATTTCTTCTTTCAGTTTATTCAATACTTGAACTTCTGAAATCAAAACGTCTTTTTGAACTTTTTTAGACTCTAATATAACTGATTGGTTTTCAATTTCAAGTTTCTTTAAATCTAATACTTCTTGCGAAATTTCTTCAAAACCATTTAATCCACCTTTAATAAAATTAAGACTCGCTTCCGTTACTTTCTTTAAAGAACCAACTTTGTTCGATAAATCAAATCGCTCTAAATGGAAAATTTCTTTCATCATTTCAGAACGAGCTTTTCCTCCTAATTCTAAAAATTCTTTAAACTTACCTTGTGGAATAATTATCGTTCTCTTGAAATTATCGTAAGACAATCCAACAATTGGTGTTCCGTCAACAGATTCTAAAGGAATCCATTCTGAACCGATCCATTTATATGCTTTTCGCTCAATTGGAGTAATATCTTCAAACTTTTTTTTACGGGACCAATCAGCCGTAAATTTATATTTTTCGTTTTCAAAATTTAAAAATTCAAAATCTATAGATGCTTTACACGATTTAAGATTCAGCATGTTATAGGAACGTTTTTCTTGACTGTTCATACGTTCAGTATTCCCGAATAAAACAAAGCCAATAGCCTCTAGAATTGTTGATTTCCCTGAACCAACAGCTCCAAATATCCCGAATAAACCTGCATCTGTTAATTCTTCAAAATCGATCGTTTGTTTTGATTGATAAGAATATAAACCTTCTACACTTAATTTTAATGGCAGCATATCTTAGTTTTTTTCAATTTGAGAACCAACAACTTCTTTGAACAAGGCAATTAAATCTTCATTCGGATTCTGCCCCTTTTTAGACAAGAAAAAATCATTGAATAATCCCTCAATGTCTTGGTCTAAATTGACTTTTGAAGTTTGTTCGACATTCGTAGAAGTTTCAGAAATGACAGGAATTATATGTATGATTCCATCGTGACTTTCATACAATCTTTTCAAATTTTCATTCGAAATGAACGTCTCGCTAATCAATGTTAATTCAATCAAAGTGTTTGGATTATTTTCTAACCATTCGACAGCAGCATCAATTTGATCAAATTTAACGCGGTGCAATTCTCTGCCTTCAGTAAGAGGGATTGGTGTAATTTTTACAGCTTTCGAAGGTTCAATGTCTATAATAACGACTTTCTTTTCTCTGCCAGCTTCAGAAAAGCTGTATGCTAAAGGACTACTCGAATACATGACAGGACTAGAATGTCCACCAACATTTTGATAATTATGCAAATGTCCCAAAGCAGTATATTGAATTTGATTTGGGATACAATCCGTATAAACGATATCCGCATTCCCTATTTTTAAAGGTTTTTCTCCATCAGGTTCTTCTAAAATTTCTCCACCTCTTTTAAGCATATACAAGTGAGTGGTCAAAATATTTACTCCATTTGAGTCACAATACTTATCCGCAAGAGTCGTCCATTTTTCTTTTAATAATAGATTTAATTCATCCTCTTTATTTTCAGAACCAAGATATGTTTTCAATCGGACTTCATTTGCGTATGGCGTTGCAATTACACGGATTGGGAATTCAAAATTATTTAATTTAATTTCAAAAAAATTAGCTTCCGATTGAGTAATCTCAAAACAATCCTTGATGCATACATTCGAAATTACTGTATCAGGATTTCCAACGAAAATAATTCCACATTCTTTCGCTAATGGATTTGGAGCATCAATTCTATCAGGACTATCATGATTTCCAGCAATAGCAATCACAGGTCGTTTTCCATTATTAGAGAGCGTTTTCAAGGTTTTATAAAACAAATCAATTGCTTCAACAGGAGGATTGAATGTATCAAACAAATCTCCAGCAACAATAACTACATCTACTTTTTGAGTGTCAGCAATTTCACAAATCTCTTTCATTACAGCAATTTGCTCCTCCAATCTAGAGAAATGATCCAATCTTTTTCCAAGATGCCAGTCCGCTGTATGTAATATTTTTAGTGCCATTTAATTTGTTTTAGAAGACTGAGTAAACTTGATAAATCAGTCGTTTATTATAGAACGAAATCAGACTCGTTTTATAACAATTTGATTCAAAGTAAAATTAATAAAAATGATTGAATGAAAGGGTATTGAAAAAATAGTTTGAAATTATTTTTTTATTTGTTTGAAAACATAAAAATTAAACACATCAAATTGATGATTTTTCACTTCTCCAATGATGACTTTTTTTTGAATATTTAATTTTTTGATTATTAATTGGTATTGCTTGTAAATACTTTCCTCTACGTTACTTTTTACATAATGTCGAAACGGTACTTCACTATTTATAGACGTTTTGATTGCAAAATATGAATCGAACTCAGATTATAATCTTGGATCCTTCAAAATTCTTATCAAGAGAAATTGCCTATCTTGAAATGGATATATTTTTTTTAAGATATATGTATTAGCTATATCTATGTATTATTACTTATTTATTTATAAGTTCATTGTTTATTAATAATTAGATAATAATATCAATAGTATTAAAAACTAGATTTGTCTAAAATTAAAGAATCATGAAAAAAATCAAGATTAAATTATTTTATAGTTTTTTATTGTTTTCATCTATTTCAATTATTGCAGTAACTATAAATGACATTTACTTCAATAAAAAAGAAAAAATTTCTCAATTTGTAAATAACCTAGATGAAATAAATGTTTTGTGCCTATTAAATTTTAAAATGCAACTAGATTTTTTAAATTATGAAAGATATAATCCCAATTATTTTAATACAAATAAAAGTTTAATTCTTGAAAAGAATGCTATTGTAAAAAAAATGGTATTAAAGAAATGTTTATCGATAAAAAAGACCAATTCTGAAATTTCGAACAATTTTTCTATTGACAAAATTTATAATTTGTATTTGATCAATACTAATATTTTTAATGAAGTTGTCAAAAATATTAAAAAAAGAGGATACAAGGATTATGGAATTGAGGGGGTTATGCGGGTGAATGCTCATGAATTGATGAATAATAAAACCGAATTAGACCAAATTAAAGTTTTATTATTGAGAAGAAATGAAAAAGATTTTATTATTAGAAAAGAACTCCAATATGTGGTGAAATTCAATGAATTAATTGAGGAGTTAAAAATTGATATTATAGAAAATAAGAAAATCTCCGGAATTAGAAAAAAACATTTACTGGGAATTGTTACAAATTACGATTTAGCTTTTGAGAATTTAGTGTCTTTAGATTTAAAATTAGGGACATATAAAAACAAAGAACTTTTAAATAAACTAAGCACTAATAGTGAAAATATTCAAAATTATTTTAATAAACAAAAAAATAAGTCACTACTGGATGGGAACAGTTTATTGTCTGAAATAAAAAACATCTTATATTTTTCGTACTTGATTATCATAATAACATCATTTTTTTTCAGTTATTACATTGCAAAACGAATAACTACCCCTCTTTCAAATTTAAGTAATTCTATTAATCAATACACAAAGAGTAATTTTATTTATTTCCCAGTTAAATATGCGAAATCAGATGGATTTGAAATTACGATGATTAAGGAAAATTTTTCATTAATGTCAGAGGAAATTGTACAACATATTAATTTTTTTAAAGAAAAAGTTGAAGAAAGGACTTCAAAAATTAGAAAGCAAAAAAACAAATTACATTATCAAAAGAAAATTTTAAATGAAAAACAGTCTGAATTGATTGAGATAAACAAGAATGTTACTGATAGTTTAATTTATGCACAAAGAATTCAAAATGCTTTATTACCCCCTTCAAATTTGATTAAAAAAAGCTTGTTGGATTCTTTCATAATTTACCTACCTAAAGATATTATAAGTGGTGATTTTTATTGGATTGACTCGATTGACTCGATTGAAACAAGTGAAATTAAGAGTGTAAATTTGAACTATAACCGTTTATTAGTTCTTGAAAATGATTTTGATAATTCACTAGAAAAAGAGAATAACGATTACATTAAATTTAGAACCGAAATAGAAAATTGTGTCTTATTTGCAGTTGCAGATTGTACAGGACATGGAGTTCCAGGAGCTTTAATGAGTGTAATAGGTGTTAATTGTTTGAATAAAATTATTAAAGAATATAAAATACACAATCCAAATAAAATTTTAGACGAATTAAATAATGAGGTTCGCTTAGCTTTGCGGCAAAATAGCGATGACTGTGAGATTAAAGATGGGTTAGATATAGCATTGTGTTTATTGAATTATTCAACGATGAAATTAGAATTTGCAGGTGCAAATTTGCCACTTTATTTGATCAGAAATAAAGAAATAATTGTATATAAAGGCGATAGATTCCCTATTGGATCATTTGACGGTATAAAAGTAAATGGTTTTAAAAACAATGAAATTGATATTCAAGAAGGGGATGTAATTTATCTATTTTCAGACGGTTATTATGATCAGTTTGGAGGGACAGAAAATAAGAAGTTTAATACAAAACGATTTAAAGAGTTATTGCTTTCTATTCAATATTTAGACCTAGAGAACCAAAAAATATTTCTTGAAAAAAACTTAAAAGATTGGCAAGGTAAAACTTTTCAAGTAGATGATATTTTAATTTTAGGTGTCAAATTTTAAAAATATACAAATGAATTTAATGTTAATTGTTTTAGGGTCCTTGGTTTCAATTATGAATCCAATCGGAACTGTTGCTGTGTTTGTATCTTTAAATCAAAGTTTATATCTCAAAATAAATTGAAATTTTTATAAGAATGAGTCCGCTTTATGTTTGAAGAAAAACAAGAATAAAGAAAAATCCAACAAATAAGTTACTGTTAAAAGGTTTTCAATATTAGGAATAATCTGATATTTTTTTAAAAATAATTTTATTAGCAATACCAAAACACAACATAATCGTAATATTAATTTAATATCATTTTGGGTCAACAGTCGTATATTTGTCTTGTAAAAAGTGAATTCCTATAGGAATATTGGCAATCAATACGCTTCCGTAACCATTTTTTACACGTTGAATTAAATTGATTTTCTCCATGAAAACAATTTACAGATATTTAGTACTACTTTTTATTACATGTTCCTTTACTGTTTTTTCTCAAACCTTAATTATTAATGAGGTTTCCAATGGGGCTTCAGGAAATCAGGAATATGTAGAATTTGTTGTTGTAAGTGACGCGGTTACTTATGATTGTTCAGCTTCAACTCCTCCTTGTATTGATATTCGTGGATGGATTTTTGATGATAACAGTGGGTATCATGGTACAAGTGGCGTTGCGACAGGTGCTGTTCGTTTTTCACAAAATACTCTTTGGTCTTGTGTGCCATTAGGAACAATCATTTTAATCTATAACAATGCGGATGTCAATCCTGCCATTCCTGCAGCTGATTTATCTGTAGCAGATGGAAATTGCAGAATAATTGCTCCAATCAACAGTACCTTTTTTGAAACAAATGCAACCACTCCTGGAGCAGTTGCTTGCTCATACCCAGGAACTTCTTGGACATCAGGAGGAAACTGGAACACTACAGTATTAGCAAATCCAGGCGATTGTGCACGAATCGTTAACCTTTCAGGTTGTGAGGTTTTTTCCGTGTGTTGGGGATCTGATAATCTAAATAATTTGATCTATTTTTCTGGATCAGGATCTCAAAAAGTTCAGTATTTCAACGGAACAAATCCTTATCTTCAATCGAATTGGACAAATGGAAGTGCTTCGCCATCACCAGCTTCTCAAACTCCTGGGGCAGCTAATAACGCTGCAAATGCTGCATATATAGCTCAATTTAATAATGGTTGCTTACCAATAACACCTCTTATTGTTACTGCAACTTCTGTAAATGCAAGTTGTACTTGTACTGGAACTGCTTCAGCATCTGCTAGTGGATCAATAGGATCTTATACCTATGAATGGTATGATGCAAGTTATAATACAATCGGACAATCAACTGCTACTGCAACAGGTCTTTGTGCTGGAACTTACTATGTTATAGCTACATCCCATATTAATTGTCAAGTCACAGCATCAGTTACTTTGACAGATCTACCAATCCCGACTGTAAATATTAATTCAGCCTCAGTTTGTGATGGAACTTCTGCAACTTTAACGGCAACTCCTTCATTAACAGGTGGAACTTTTTTATGGAATACTGGAGCAACAACGGCTTCGATTAGTGTAACTCCTAGCGTAACTACAACTTATACATGTGTTTATACATTAGCTGGTTGTCCTAGTCCTGCTGGTTCTGGAGCAGTGACGGTTAATCCAATGCCGACTGTAAATATTAATTCAGCTTCAGTTTGTGATGGAACTTCTGCAACTTTAACGGCAACTCCTTCATTAACAGGTGGAACTTTTTTATGGAATACTGGAGCAACAACGGCTTCGATTAGTGTAACTCCTAGCGTAACTACAACTTATACA
>CANJKA010000120.1 GCA_947474675.1 Flavobacteriales bacterium | reverse complement strand
TCAATTTTTCAGATATCGTATCACTCTTTTCTTTGAGTACTTTTGTAGAATTATGAATATCTACAAAGAATTTTACAACTATAAAAAAAAGAATTATATCCAATATTATTAGTAAATTCATAGTCTATTTTTTTTATTAAAGTAAGCATGATCTCTTTCGAAACCATGCTTGCTCTTCTTTATCTTACTCAATGATTAATTTCTGAACTGAACTACCTTTTGAGGAATTGATTTTCAAAAAGTAAACACCAGTTAACAAATTAGATGACACATTCATATTAGTTCCTAAATTTTCAGTGATCTCTTGAACTTTCATTCCTACTTCGCTGTAAATTACAATTGAATAAATCTCATTAGTTTCATCCAAAATAAGAATTGAAAAAGTACCATTTGAAGGATTTGGGTAAATTGAAATCCCACTTTCATTCAAGTCTACGTAATTCAAGCCTAATGTTGTAAAAGCAATCACAGCAGAAGAAAGCGATGAACATCCATTTTGAGTCACTTCAACAGAATAACTTCCATTTTCAGTCACGGTGTATGTTTGACTTGTAGCCCCTGAAATAGGATTTCCATCCTGAAACCATTGATTACCTGCTACAACACTTGAAGTTAATACAGTTCCATTCGCAGAAATAATCGCTGTTGCTGGAATTGGATTTACTGTCAAAGTAATTCCCGAGGCATCCACTGAATCTTCGGTTGCACATGTTAAATTAGATACTAAAGTACACGTTACAACATCCGTACTTACTAAGCTGGAAGAAATAAAAGTAGAAGCATTTGTTCCAACCTCCTCACCATTCAAATACCAAATATATGCTGGTGTATTTCCGCCATTCGTTGGATTAGCTGAAAACTCAATAGTAGCACCTTCACAAGATGGATTTGCACCATCAGTAATTGCTAACAACACACTTGGAACCAATGAAGAACTCACCGTCATGGTTACTGAATTTGATGTTGCTGATGTTGATGTCACACAATATTGATTCGATGTTAACTCACATGTAACAATATCATTATTAGCTAATGAACTACTTGTAAAAGATGTACCTGTACCTGCATTTGTTCCATTCACTTTCCATTGGTATGAAGGTGTTGTTCCTTCAAATTCAGGAGTTGCAGAGAATGTTACTGCTCCGCCCGCACATGTAGGATTAACATCTGCTAAAACAGCTATCGTTGGTGTAACTGCTGGTGTACCAACAATGGTCATTGAATCTGTTCGAGTTGCAAAAACAGCATCAGTAATAGTTACATAATATGTCCCAGCACCTAAACCTGATACAGCTTGTGTAGTTGCTCCTGTGCTCCATAAATAAGTATAAGGGGCAGTTCCACCTGTTCCTACTGCCGTTAAGCTACCGTCAGTTGCATCAACACAAGAAGGAGAAGTTGGATAATTGATAGCTACATTGATAGCAACTTCCGACAAAGCATTTGAATAAACACAATTATATTCTGTTGTAACAAAAACCCGAGACGTTACAAATGCAATTTTATTCACTGCAGTGTAACTTGGTAAATTGAATTGATTTCCACCTTGAACCCAAGTTTGACCATGATCATTTGTCGCCAATAAACCACCTCTGTAACTTGCAAAAACATATCCACCAAATGTATTCATTGCTTGAACCTCTGATCCGTCTAGCCCAATTAAAGTTGTATGCGAAATTGATAACGGAGCACAAGCTGTCCAGTTGATGTCATCTGCATCTGATACAAAAACACCATTTCCATGTGTCCCAGCATAGATTTTTGTTCCCAAAGATGTTACAGCTGTTATATGATCTGTTGGTAATCCATCATTTATTGCTATCCAATCACCTGAAGCTTCATTTCTTGAAAATACACCTTGTCCATGCGCTCCCAAAATTGCTTTTGAACCTGCAAAAGTTAAAGAAACAGGCTCAACACCGTTCGGCAAACCAGTTTGAACGGATGTCCATCCTAAAACTCCATTTGACTGGAATATATTACCAGCTACATCAAATACATACACATAATTAGTAGATGCAAACACTTTCGTGAATTCAGTTGCAGTGACACCACTATTGAAAGCCGTCCAAACCGCACCAGTATCAGCACTCATAAAAACACCACCGTTCATTGTTGTAGCAAATAACTTAGATCCAAAAAATTCTAAATCTGTCACATGTAAATAATCTGTCAAACCATTGTTTGAAAGTGTGTAAGATGTTGCTAAATTTTTACTAACTGACACTCCTTTAGCGGTTGCAACAACAATCACTTGTGCTCCACTTGTAGCTATAGCAAAAGTTTCCTGGTTATTAAACCCTGTATTCAATGCAGCCCAGTTGATAGTCGTAGCATCTGTTTTGTAAATTCCTTCATCATTAATTCCCGCAAATAAACTTGTTGAAAATTTTGTAACTACGTTTACATTCAACATTGTGTTTAATCCTGTGTTGATGGTTGACCATGAAACAGAACCTACTAAGGAAGTGTAAACACCGTTATCAGTTGCCAAATACCAGTTTGTTGAACTATTTGAAATATGGCGAACCTCGATATTCAATGGTAAACCAGTAATTGCAATTGTATATACAGGTGCGTTGGTTGTACTTGCTGATGGAAGAATATAAATTCCATTGTTGTTCAACACTAATAATTCATCTGTTGTTGCATTGTAAGAAAGTTCCGTCGTTCCAATAATATTATTCGTATTACCATCGTTTAAACTACTCCAAGTTGAACCATCATTATCCGAAGCAAAAACACCTTTTGTTTCTGCAATGGCAATGATTCTTGTTCCAGCTTTTAGTAAACCTGTGATTTTTGAAGTTCCAAATGGTAAACTTGTTAAAGCTGTCCAAGTTGCACCTTTGTCGATTGTTTTATATAAAGTTCCGTTATCTGTTCCTGCAATCAATGTGATTGTATCAATTGATACCAAGGAAGTAACTTTTAGATTCCCCAAACCATTGTTCATTTTTTGCCAGTATCTGTCGGATCCAACAAAACCAGTAAAACGGTAGATTCCACTATCTGCCGTTGCTGCAAATACATAACTTCCTGTTACAGAAAGAGCAGAGATCTTACCTGATTTTAATCCAACAGGCTTAGCACTCCAGCCAACTAATGTAGCGTTTGAATTAACATAAACTCCACCGTTTTCCGTACCGAAATAAACGGAAGGGGTTGCAGAACCTAAGATTGTTCCCTGCGCTGTGCAAGTAATTGTTCCACCGTAAGGACCTTTTGACCCGAAATGTGCTAAGGCATTGTTTGAAAATGAGATTATAAATACCAATAATGCTATTGGTGCGTAATATATTTTATTCATTATTTTGATTTGATTGTTAATTAACTGTTTGTTTTTTTTGAGAAGTGTACAGTATCCTCCCCCTTAATCCCCCGCTAAAGGGGGAAACAATGTTCCTTTCGTTTAAAATAAATCTAAAAGGAAATACTTAAAAATCAACAGCAAGGCGGTCGGAAAACAGATTTTAAATAGGAATTGTAATAGTTCATTTTGTAACTGAAGTTTTTATTGGAAATCGTTTCGATCAAAGTAAATTCTGAGAATTCATAGATTGGTAAAACACTCAAAATATTCGTTACTTCTTTTTCTGTTTTATGAATTCCTTTGTCCTTTTTTTCTTCTTTTTTTAATTGTTTTTTCAAATAACACTTACCATTACAGTGCATCTTTGGTTTATCCTTATTGACACAAAGCGTTTTTGCAATAAAATCTTGTTGCAGGTAAAAATTGGTCATAATAATTCCTTTCATTCCACATTGTAATGTGAAAATAACAAGAAAAAAGATGACAAAAATTCTTTTCAAAACATCAATTATTTTTTGCTTTTTGCTCAATCCATTTTAGAATTAATTCAATCTTACATTTATCCAATTTACCATTTGGAGGCATTGGATTAGAAGTTGAATTCATAGAATTATACAATAAACTCGAGCTTGGGTTAATTGTATCGACATAACCCATTTGTGGATCTAATAGGTTACCATACGACACAGCACTTTCTAAATTCAAATTTCCATCGGGTGAATTACCACCATGACAATTGATGCAATTTGCATTAAAAATAGGTTGAATGTGCTGACTGTAAGACACTGACTCGATTGGTTCACAAGTTTGTTGCTTCTTTTTACATTGAAAGGCTAAAAGTAAAAAGAAGCCTCCTACTACAATGGAAATTAATTTTATCATGCTTATTCGTATCTAAACAACAATGGAATATTATTTTTAATAGCAGTTGCAATTGGCAAGCTGTTATCTCCAACTGTATTTACACTTAAATTATTGAAATCATTCAATTGAATCCCTGTAAACAATTTACTATAATCTGCTATCATGTGTGCATAAGCTGTCATATTTTCTAACACTGTAAAATTTTGTTCAGGCATTTCCACTTGAAAGTAATTTGCATTTGTACCAATTTTATATGAAAATGGTACTGGAATTCCATTCATCGCAACTGTTGTATCAATTGAACCTTGAACATTCATGAAAACATATCCATCTGGTTGAACAGGAGTTGAAAACCACATGGAAGGTTTATTCAATATAATTGAATCTCCAGTGGAAGTTGGATCCAACGCATTCATTGTGGAATTCAATCCAACTTTAAAACGAATTGATTTATAATTACCAACAGGCACATCACCTATCACAAGACTTGCAGTTTCAAATACTTTTAATATGCTCTTATTTGGAACAGTATAAATGGAACCATCTAATTTTACCAATTGGATATCAGAAATATACATTTGTGCTATGTCCAACGAAATAATTCTACCTTCTGCAGTTGTATATTCAATTCCATAAGCATCAACTTCATTGTCCTCAATGTAGGTGTGCAAATGAAAAGTTAAATTTCCAGTAGGTACTATTTCTGTATCTACAACTGGATTTGTAGTCTCATCAACGTCTTTTTTACAAGCACCAAGAAGTACCATTGAGGCAATAAAAAATGTAAAAAGTTTAATTTTTAGGTTCATATTTTTATAATTTAAAATGAATAACTCCAAGATGCAGTAACAACTTGTTTTAATTTTATTTGTATTCCGTTAAGATTTTGATAAACTGGTACACCAAACTCAAGACCTAAACGATTGTTCTTTACAAATCCCGCTTGAAAACCGTAAGTTAAACCAATATACATATTGACTTTTTGGCCACCATAATTTGCAGGGTTTGTAGCCGTTTCGTTAAAAGTATAAATTGTTTTATCCTTGCCTTGTATTTTTCCAATACTACTCGCCTCTACTCGTATCGAACTGCTAAGGTGATTCCACCAATTAACTGCAAACCATGAAGAAAAAGTTCCTTCGTTTCCATATTTATACCCGATAGAGTTGTAAGAAGTTCTAATTGTACCGACAGCTTGTGTACTAAAAGCCAATTTTCCCGTTTGAAAAGTATATGTAAGTGAGGGAATAATATCAATGGTTCCAGATCCCAATTGCATCATATACGGCAAACGTTTATTTTCGTACAACATATCTAAATCAGTACCTTTTTTCTGAATTGAACCTGAAGGAAGATTAATTCCACCCCCAAATATTAACTGATGATTTTCATTTTTTATCAATCCGCATAATAGGTGCAATTTACTATCACCTACCCCATTTGTTTTCATTTGCATTTTTGTCGAGTTGCTCATTGTTTCAGTACTTCCCATATGATCATGATCGTGCGCAGTCAACATGGACATTTCCATAGAGTTGACATTGTAATTCAACATTGCCATAAGGGTTAAACGATCTGTAACTCCATACATTCCCATGAGCATATGCATGTCCATTCTCATTTTAGTTGAATTCATAATGTATTGGTTGAAAACCTCCATTTCACTTGCCTTCTGAGTACCAGATAAAACACCTTCCATTCCCATATCCATGTATCGATACGAAAGCATCCATTCACTTTTAGGATGAACATGACTAATCATTATTCCAGCAGGAGTGAGATCATCTATGCAATGACAACTTTCATCACAGGAGGTCATTTCAGATTGACACAACAAGTTGAAAGTAGAAGTTATCATTAGAAATAATAAGTTAATTTTAATTTGAAAATTCATTTATTTTGTTATGTTATGGTTGTGAAAATTGAGGATCTCCAATTAGATAAAAATCAGTTAGAGTTTTTAAAAATTCAATAATTTCCAGCTTTTCTGTTGGACTCAACGGCGATACTGATAACAAAAATGGATCAGTCGATTCAGTATCAAGTGCTCCATTGATATGCCTATCTAAAAGTATAGACAACGTGAAATACCTTCCATCATGCATATAAGGATAAGTAATAGCAACATTTCGTAAAGAAGGAACTTTGAATTTTCTTCTATCAGTAGGATTTTGAGTGATCAATTCACGACCTAAATCTTCTGAAATTGTGTCTAAACCAATATTTCTGTATGAAAAGTCCGTAAATAAAGGCTCTGTATGACAAGCAACACAATTATTTCTAAATAGTGTCAGTCCATTTTTTTCCGAAGTTGTGAAATCGACTTTACCAGCGATATATTGATCATATTTAGTGTTCGCTGAAATAAGCATGGAAGTGTATTGCGCTATCGCTTGAAGTAATTTTTGATCCGTTATTACGTCTACATCATATGCTTCTTTGAATTTGTTTTTATAAAAACTAGAAGCATTTAATTTTGACAATATTCCCAAAATTGATTCTCCCATTTCTAAAGGATTTGTCAAAGGAACCAACGGCTGAACTTCAAGATGATTCACTCCACCGTCCCACATAAAATTTGGATACCATGCTAAATTAGATAAAGATGGAGCATTTCGAGTTGTCTGCACACCATTAATACCTGTACTCATCGCAACATTATGATCAGCAAATCCGTGTTCTTGCGCATGACAACTCGCACATGAAATGGTATTATTTAGCGACAAAATTGGATCGTAAAAAAGCAATCTACCTAATTCAAAACGAAGGCGCGTTTGCTCATTATTTTCAAATTTATAATCTGGCTGCGGAAAAGTTGAAGGAATTTTAAAGCCCCACGTTTCCTCCTCTACATAAGGCTTAATTACCAATTCATCTTTTTTGCACGCCAAAAACGAAGCTAATAATACCAAACAAAAAAACAAAGAAAATACTTTCATACTTTAGAAAGATAAAAGTTCCTCAGTTATAATACTGAGGAACATAATTTGAAAAATTACTCAACGATATGATCTAAAATAATTGAATTATTCGTGTAAAATCCTAAGGCCATTGTTGCAGCATCAGTTCCAGGCATATGGATCATATTTAAAACACTAACACTTGGAGCAGAATGCCATAACCATCCTGGATTAACTTGTAAAAAAGCAGTACTCGTGTGATTTGCTGAAACAGTTAATGAGTTATTTGAAAAATTGATGTATTTTTCTGTCAACAAGTTATTCGCTCCAGAAAAACCTCCTAAGTGAAATTGAAAAGTACCAGTAGAAGAATTCACAGAAGTACCTTCAGCTTTTAAGAATACATAACCTGAATTCCAATTCCAAAACATTAAATTAGACGCTGCTAATGCACCAGTTTGAGCACCCGAAACATTTCTTGTACTATCCACACCCATCGTATAATAAACATCTGTATAATCACCAACTGGAACATCTGGAATTGTCAATACCAACGATGAAGGAGTAGATAAATCAACCAAAAAATAACTTTCAGGCTGAGTATACCAAGTTCCATCCGCCTTTTTAAATTTAAAGTTAGAAACATAATATTTAAATGTGGTAAAATTTAAAGTATCATTTGTCATTGGATGAATTAAATCTGTACCTAATACAAAATCTGTTTGATTAGTAAAGCCCCATTTATGTGATAAATCAATTGTTACTATACCTTTTTCAACTGCTAATGGAGTTGGCTCTAGAGTCGGTTCTGTCGTCTTTTTTTTACAAGAAGTTGAAACACTTAAAAAAAGACCTAAAAAAATTGAGAATATAAATATATTTGATTTCATTATTTTAAATTATTGAATACAGCTTAAAAAAAGCTGTGGTTTTTAAATTATCCAATTACGGATTAATAAATTGTAAATTAAATTTAGAAACTGTCTAACATTTATTACGATTTCTTGATTTTTAATAACTCCCCTCTCATCAAACGAGATGTTTTTTATAAACACAATGCCTTAATGAGGTTGACTAAAAATTCATAATTACTGAAATCTAGTCGTTTTTGAAAGTAAAAATCAATAAAATTGGTACTTAAAAAATAGTAAACAAGTTTCTTAGAAATTATCTAGTGATGATTTCTAAAAAGAAAAACCAATAGTTAAATTAATCAATTTCAAAAACAATTAATACATTAAGCTTCAACACTTAATATCAGTAAATGAAATTGAAAAATAAAGAAAATTGGAAATTATGAAAATTGGGGTGGTTGAAAACAAAGATTAATCTCTTCGTACTGGTAATTCTGTCTGATTTCAGAACCAGGTTTATTTTGTAATAAAAATTCTGAATTCAGATAAAAATCAATTGATTCAAATTTGCTAAAAACTTCAATTTCTTTTACTTTTTTTAATTTAGGAAGCTGTTTTTTAGACAAATCTGCTTGTTCTTCGTCTTCTTGAAGTTTTAATTGTTTGGATAAATAACATTTACCATCACAATGCATGTTCATTTTTGCTTTGTTCACACAATATTTCTCTGTGATTTCAGCTTGATTCATTTTCCAATTCACAACCGTAAAGAAGCCTTGCAATGATTGAAAGCAAATTACGAGTGTTAATAATATGATGGAAATAAATTTCATATTACAAAACTACAATTTATTAAAACAAATAGAAAGAATAAATCTTAAATAATAAAAAACCCTTTTTAAGTCGATAAATTTCTGATTTCAATAAAAGCTCCTAGATTAAGAATAGTTATCCCTCTATGCAAATTCTTTTGATCATTTGTTTTTTTTTAAAAACAATTTATATTTCACTTTTTTTTCAAATCGACTTCTTTACTGTTTACGATTTTTAAATTCTGAATTACTATCCAATTAATTAAATATGAGACGTAAAGAATATTTGCGATTTTTTAAACATGAATAGAAGTGCCACTGAAAAAACTAAATTTATAATCATAAATGTATCATAAATGTCCCACCACAAAAAACAGTAAGTATCAATGAAGTCTTATCTAAAATTTTTCAGATAAAATATGCTTAAACTACTTTTGATGAAGTAAACAATATGATTAAATTCTTGACTAAAGAATTAAAAAAACATACTACAAACTTAAAATTATGAATAATAAAAAATCAATTTTAAAAATCTGGGCTTGTTTATTATTTGCTTTGCAAATATCTTCTTTTGATTCTCAGGAAAACAATAAAATAAAAAAAACTGTATCTCAACAAGATTTATTGGTTCAAGCTTCTAAATGGGATAATAATGAAAAAAACCAGTACCATTTTGAAGAAAACAAAGGTCAAGTAAAAGAATTACAGACAGGGAAAACAGCTTCATTTGTTTCCTATTCACTTAAGCAAGGGAATACAACTATTTTCTTATTAAAAAACGGAGGTATTGCTTGGCAAATCAATAAAATTGAATCCAAAGACAATTCAAAAATTGAAAAATCCAATGTTTCATTGAATGAAACAATAGATGCAAATTCGAAATTAGACAATTACAAAATTGAAACCTATCGGATGGATATGAATTTCATCGATGCAAATACATCCTGTAAAATAGAAACTCTTGGAAAATGTGAAGATTATATCAATTATAATAATCACACTATTTCTAACGTAAACCAATTCCAACAAATAACTTACAAAGATATTTATCCTGGAATTGATTGGGTCATACGTTCACAAAAAGATGGAATAAAACAGGAATTTATAGTTCACCCTGGTTCTGATCCTTCGTTGATAAAAATGAACTATTCTTATCAAGAAAAATTATTTTTGGATCAAGATGGTAATCTAATTCAAAGTAGTCCTTTGGGTCAATTCAAAGAAGATAAACCAATTAGTTTTCAAGGAAAAAAAGTAATAGAAACTCAATTTACTTTACAAAAAAATATTGTTCAATTTTCTGTCTCCAATTACAATAAAAATGAAATTTTGATAATTGATCCATTAACAAGACTATGGGGAACCTATTATGGTGCATCAAGTTTAGATCAAGGATATGAAACTTGTGCAGATATTACGGATGGTTCAGTTTACCTCATCGGGGTTACTCAATCTATCACTGCCATTTCGACAGCTGGGGCTTTTCAAACTTCTCTAGCTGGATCTTATGATGGTTTTTTAGTGAAATTCAATTCTTCAGGAGTTCGCCTTTGGTCTACCTATTTCGGAGGTACATTAGATGATCTTTTTATCAATGATGGCCTAGGAATTCGAAAAAGAGCGGGTATAGCTGTTGATGGGAATCATAATATTTATATCACTGGGACAACAAGGTCCACCAATGGAATTGCTACTTCTGGTACACATCAAACCTCCTCAGGAGGAAGTAACGATGCTTTTCTTATGAAATTTGAAACCTATGGAAATAAATTATGAGGTACTTACTATGGTGGTAGCAGTACTGACGAGAGTTTTGATTGTGCTATAGCCCCTTCGAATAATCAAATATACATTGTTGGACACACAATGTCAGGAAACAATATTGTCACTGTTGGAGCACATCAGACAAGTTATGGTGGTGGTGGTGATGACAGTTTTATTGCTAAATTTGACATAAACGGCTTAAGACTTTGGAGCACCTATTATGGTGGAAATCAAATAGAATGGGGACAATCATGTGCTGTTGCAAATGATGGTTCGGCATATTTGGTTGGTTACACCTACTCGAGCGACGGTATCGCCTCAGGCGGAAGTTATCAAAGTACCTTTGGAGGAGGAATTGATGCTTTTATTGCAAAATTCAACAGTTCTGGAGTTCGCCAATGGGGAACATATTTTGGAAGTACAGGTCCTGAAATGGCATATTCTTGTAGTTTGGATCAAGTATCAGGGTCACTTTATATTTGTGGCCATGTTTCTGCAGATGGAATTGCTTCTCCTGGTGCATATCAAACACTGCTATCTGGTGGATCAAATACAGATGCCTTTCTTGCCAAATTCAGTAGTTCAGGTTTTAGACAATGGTGTACTTTGTATGGAGGAACGGATCTCGAATATGGTTTAAGCTGTAAATACAAGTCCAGCAGTAATATCGTGTATTTAGTAGGGACAACAAGATCAAATGCAGCAATTAGCACAGCAGGTGTACATCAGACTACCTATTCAGGATTTTTCGATGCTTTTTTAGTTGGTTTTAATTCTTCTGGATCTAGACAATGGGCTACTTATTATGGCGGAAGTAGCAGTACCTATGGCTATGGTTGTTCATTCAGTAACGATGCAATTTACGTTTCTGGATATACAACAATGGAACATCAATAGCCTCTGCGGGAAGTCAACAAACAACTTATGGCGGTAGCAATGATGCTTATTTAGCTAAATTTACTGAATGTGGCACTGCTACAATTTCTACTAGTGGTTCAACGACTTTATGTTCAGGAAATTCAGTGACATTAACTTCCAATTCAGGAACTAGTTATCTTTGGTCTACTGGTGCCACAAGCCAATCTATAATTGTTTCAACAGCAGGAACATATACTGTTAGAGTTTACAATGGCTCTTGCTACTCCTATTCTGACCCCATTACTGTGATAGTAGGAACACTTCCGACAGTAAATGCTGGTGTCGATCAAACAATTTGTATTGGATCTGCTGTTACGCTTTCTTCGTCTGGTGCAACTTCGTACATTTGGAATAATGGAGTTACGAATTTAGTTGCTTTTACTCCTTCTTCTACGACAACGTATACAGTAACTGGAACAGATGGAAATGGTTGTCAAAACACGGATCAAATGACCGTAACAGTAAATACACTTCCGACTGTAAATGCAGGTGTTGATCAAACAATTTGTTCTGGAACTGCTGTTATACTTTCCGCTTCTGGAGCAACTTCCTATTTATGGAATAATAGTGTCACAAATGCTCTTACTTTTACACCGACATCTACCACAACTTATACTGTAACTGGAACAAATGGAAATGGCTGCCAAAACACGGATCAAGTTATTGTTTCTGTAAATCCTCTTCCAACAGCTACCCTCACTCCAAATAATTCAACATCATTCTGTAATGGTAATTCAGTCGGTTTAATCGCAAACATTTCTTCTGGTTTAACCTATCAATGGCAATTAGGTGGGATAGCTATTTCCGGAGCAACAATTGCTACTTATAACGCCTCATCTTCTGGAACATATACTGTTGTCGTTACAAATTCTAATGGTTGCTCAAAAACATCGACAGGAACTGTAATTACTGTTTTTCCAGTTCCGATTATTTCACAAGGCACTGTACAAAATGTGACCGATTGTATACTAAATAATGGATCTTATCAAATTTTAGGAACAGGTACAGGAACAATTTCTTGGGGAGGTAGTTTTATAGGAAATTATGGAATTGTAACCCTTCCATACACTTTAACGAACCTATCTGCTGGAGCTTACAATTTTCAATTCACATCAACAGATGGTTGTGCTTCAAACGTCATTACCCGATTAATCGTTGGACCAACAGATCCTATAGCAACTATTACACCGGCTGGACCAACAACATTCTGTACAGGAAATTCTGTTATCTTAAATGCAAATTCTGGAGCTGGTTTAACCTATGAATGGCAAGAAAATGGCACAACTATTTTAGGCGCGACTTCGAATTCTTATACCGCAACAATAACAGGAACCTATCGTGTAATTGTTACAGGAAATGGATGCAACACCAATTCATCTTCAGTAATTGTTACTGTAAACACTCTTCCTACGGTTAATGCTGGTATCGATCAAACAATCTGTAATGGAACTGCTGTTACCCTTTCATCTTCTGGAGCAACTTCTTATACTTGGAATAATGGAGTAACAAATTTACTTGCTTTTACACCTACTTCTTCCTCAACTTATACTGTAACTGGAACAAATGGAAATGGTTGTCAAAACACGGATCAAATGACAGTTACAGTGAATGCACTTCCAACTGTCAACGCTGGAATAGATCAAACAATTTGTAATGGAACTGCTGTTACGCTTTCTGCTTCTGGAGCAACTTCTTATGTTTGGAACAATGGTGCAACAAATGCACTTGCTTTTTCACCTTCAACTACCACAACGTATATTGTAACAGGAACAAATTCAAATGGT
>CANJKA010000119.1 GCA_947474675.1 Flavobacteriales bacterium | reverse complement strand
GAAGGGGCGTGATATAAGTATGGGACAATTATTCTTAAAAAAACAGGATGATCATAAGGCTTTTTTGAATAAACAAGAAGTAGAATAAAATGAATGATATGATTGGGGTTAATATCGCCTTGAATATCAAGCCCTTTCAGGGCTTTTAGTAGTGTGGATCTTCTGATCAATAGGGCTTTGCCCAATGTTTATATATTACACCCTTTCAGGGTTGTGAATAATAGTAAACATGATTGAATTTAAATTATAATTTTAAATGCAGCACCTCAAAATAAAATAATCCCGTCTAAAAGATTACAATTATTGATTTAGCTGTAAAATATGAATAAAATTATTTAAAACAAAGGTTTATGACTAATTTAGCACCCAATATGAAATTTACAGAATTAAACCTTAATGAATCTTTATTGGAAGCAATCTCACACATGGGATTTGAAAATGCTACTCCTATTCAAGAATTTGCTATACCAAAAATACTTGACAACAAAGATATAATTGCTTGTGCCCAAACAGGAACTGGTAAAACAGCTGCTTTTATACTTCCAATCCTCAATAAATTGATTGGAAAAGAAGATACTACAATCGACACCTTAATAATAGTACCTACACGAGAACTTGCTGTACAAATTGAACAAGAAATTCAAGGTTTATCCTATTTCGTTTCAGTTGGTTCTCAAGCAATTTATGGCGGTGGAGACGGAAAAGATTGGGATATTCAAAAAGATGCATTAAAAAATGGTACAGATATCATTGTCGCTACTCCAGGAAAATTACTTTCTCATTTATCAATGGGCTATGTTAATTTTAAACATGTGAAACATTTGATTCTAGATGAAGCAGATAAAATGTTGGACATGGGATTTTTAGACGACCTAGAAAAAATAATTTCTCACCTTCCAAAAGAACATCAAACCCTTTTGTTTAGTGCAACTATGGCTCCTAAAATCAGAACTTTAGCAGCAAAAATATTAAACAATCCTGAAGAAATTACTTTATCCATCTCAAAGCCAGCACCAGGTGTTTCTCAAAATTTATACCTTACGTATGATAACCAAAAAATTCCGGTAATAAAACATATTTTAGAGCAAAAACCAGAATATACAAGTATTATCATTTTCACGTCATCGAAAATTAAAGTATCGGAAATTGTTCAAGGCTTACGTAAAAATGGATTTAAATCACAAGGGATTTCTTCAAATCTTACACAAACAGAAAGAGAAGAAGTATTGAGAGGGTTTAGATCGAAACGAATTCGTATACTAGTTGCTACGGATGTAATGAGCCGAGGAATAGATATCAAGGAAATTAACATGGTCATCAATTATGATGCTCCTCATGATGCTGAAGATTATGTTCATCGAATTGGGAGAACTGCAAGAGCCAACACAAAAGGTGAAGCATATACTTTAGTCAATGAAAAAGACATGCAAAAAATGCAACGCATAGAAAAATTAATTGAAGCTGAAGTTCCTCGTCAAATATTACCAGAAGAATTAGGAGAAGGTCCAACTTGGAAAACAAATTCAGGATCAAGTTCAAATTTTAATAAAAAGAAAAAAAAGAAGAAAACAGTCTATAAACTAAATCCAAGAAATAAAGAATAAGTTTTTTTGAAATATTACTACAAAGGCTGTCTCAAAAAAGACAGCCTTTATTTTTTATAAAAAATCACTTTTTAATGTTTAAGGTAAATTGCAATTACCAATACGTTAACACAAATTAACGATCCTAAAATAAACATTAGTTTTAATTTAATTGAATCAGTTCCCATAAATACAATTTTTTAGTTTAATATACTTTCAGCAGATTAAATTTAACATTAATTTATCATATAAAAAAACGGAACACTCTCATAAACAACACTGAAAAAGCATAAAAATTAAATTTATCTTTAGAAAATGTTTATTTATCTAAAAAAAACAACAACTTAACTACGTAAAAACACTTACAAATAGTTATTAACAATTGAAAGATAAATTAAAATAGATTAAAAAAAAGACAATAAATCAAAAACAATGACTTTTATCCTGTTCATTAACAAAACTTTTTCTTAGCCATTTTAATATCTACACATACTTTTAAACAGTAGACATTCGCATAAAAAAAGATCAAAATAATAACAGACAAAATATTAATAGTAAATTTGAAAGACATTATAAATGAAAATAAAATGAATTATAAATTAATTCTTGATGAAATAGGATTTGAAATATCTTCTCTTGACGATGAAGGAGTGGTAGCATCTTATATTCCTGAATTAGCAAAAATATCACCTAATAAATTTGGAATACATTTCTATAAATTAGGTGGGAATAACTTTGGAATAGGGAATAATCAAGAAAAATTTTCAATTCAGAGTATATCAAAAGTTCTTTCTTTATGTCTTGCTTTTACTATCGAAGGTGATAATTTATGGAAAAGAGTTGGTGTAGAGCCATCCGGAAATTCTTTCAATTCATTATTCCAACTAGAATATGAAAAAGGAATCCCAAGAAATCCATTCATAAATGCAGGAGCAATTGTTATTTGTGACATTCTCGTGAGTCGCTTAGAAAATCCAAAAAACGAATTTCTAAAATTCATTAGAAAAATAGCTGAAAACGATCAAATAAATAGTAATTCTCAAGTTGTTAAATCTGAAAAACGAACTGGTTTTAGAAATGCTGCTCTTATCAATTTAATGAAATCATTTGGCAATATTGAAAATGACTCTGATGAAGTTTTAGATTTATATTATTGCATCTGTTCAATCGAAATGACGTGTCAAGAATTAGCTAAAACCTTTTTATTATTTGCTAATAATGGAATTATTCCTTCTACTAAAGAAAAAATAATCTCAAAAAGTTATTCAAAGCGTATTAATGCAATTATGCAAACTTGTGGATTTTATGATGAAGCAGGTGAATTTTCATTTAAAGTTGGTCTTCCAGGGAAAAGTGGTGTAGGTGGTGGAATAGTAGCCATTCATCCAAAAAACTTTTCAGTTGCTGTTTGGAGTCCAAAATTAAATAAAAAAGGAAATTCTGTTAAAGGAATAAAAGCATTAGAATTATTGACAACCAAATCTGAATTATCTATTTTTTAAAATGGCAATCCCTTCAACTATAAAAAACTGGCTTTTAATAGCGTTTCAACAGGAAAGTGATGATAATTCTGAATATTTCTATTTTGACAAGAAAAAAAATGAGTTTTTCTCAATCCATATTATCGATCACTATTTATTCGATGAAAAATTAAATAATTTATATGGTGTATCCATATATTTCACTCTAGAAGAAGTATCAATCCTTAAAGAGAGATTAAAGAAAATCAATAAAAAAAATAAGTCAATTGTCTCAATACCAAAACTTGGAATACTTGACAATAAAGAAATACTAGAAATAGAAATAGAAAAATTCACAAAAGAAAACCAGATAGATGTTGAAAATTCAACACTTTTTGAAGTACTACAAAAATCTCCAGTCCCCCTTTTTGAAAGATCTATTAAAAAGAAAAGGTGGTGGAAATTTTGGTCGTAAAACACGCAATAGACTTGTATAAACAACTTCATTTTAAGAAAAAAGATAACAGTTTTGAGTTTAATTTAAGTTAATTTTACTCAATCAGTATCAAAAAATTAAAAATGATACATTTGAAAATTAGATTTACACTCCCACATAACACAAAGAAATGAGAAAATTAATAATCGCTATACTCTTAAGTTTTAACAACTATTCTATAGCTCAACTCTATAAGGGAACAGAAAAACCAACTTTCACACCTAATGTAAGTACAAATAAAGCTGCTTCATGCACACCTCCTACGACTTCAACCTATCTTAATTTCAACAATGTTGACGCAATGGTTCATACTGCTGGAAATTTATGGCAAATACCAAATAAAAATTATTCACAATATGAAATCCCAAAAAATTCTGGGATAATGGCTTTATTTACCGCTGCTCTTTGGTTAGGAGGCACTGATGTAAATGGTCAATTAAAACTAGCCGCATTAAGGTATAGACAAGGACAAGATTATTGGACAGGACCTTTATCACAAAATACGGCAATAACAAATTACGCTAATTGTCAGAAATATGATAAACATTTTATTTCAACAAATGATGCAATTGCTGAATTTAATGCTTGGTTTGAAGCTGGAGAAGCTGACGCTCAAAATGGAACAACAACACAATCTGAAACATTTCCTGGCTATGTAATTCCTGAAATAATCAAAACATGGCCTGCACACGGAGATGTATCTCTTGGTCAAGATTATTATTTAGCTCCTTTTTTTGATAGAGATGAAAATGGAACTTATAATTATAATGAAGGAGATTACCCTTGGTATGATTTAAATAAAACTAAACAATGTAAAACTGATAGAAAAGTTTCATTATATGGAGATATAAACTATTGGTGGGTAATGAATGACAAAGGAAACATTCATACCGAAACAAAAGCAGACCCAATAGGCATGGAAATTAGAGCACAGGCATTTTCTTTTGCTTCTAATGATGAAATAAATAGCATGACATTTTATAATTATGAATTAATCAATCGAGGAACACAAACATTGTATAATACATTTTTTGGCTTTTTTACCGATGGAGCACTAGGGAATCCAACAGATGATTATGTTGGTTGTGATGTTAATAGAGGTTTAGGATATTATTACAATGGTTCTAATTATGACGCTGATATAAATGGATACAAAGGGTATGGAAACAGTCCCCCAGCAGTTGGAGTAGACTTTTTTGAAGGTCCATTCCAAGATAACGACGGGATAGATAATGCCTTTGGAATTGGTCAAAATGAAGCTTTAAACGGTATTGGATTTGGTGATGAAATAATTGATAATGAACGTTTTGGAATGAGACGTTTCCTATATTATAGTAATTCAACAAATGGTGCAAACCCAAATCAAACTGATCCAATAAACGCCTCAGATTATTATAATTATTTGCAAGGAAAATGGAAAGATGGAACTCCTTTTTACTATGGAGGGAATGGTTATATTTCAGATCCAGATGCAAATCCATTAATGCCATGTGATTTTATGTTTCCTGGCGATACTGATCCTTTAGGATGGGGAACAAATGGTCAACCACAAATTCCATGGACAGAACAGAGTGCCGGAAATATACCAAATGACAAACGTTTTGTTCAATCAGCTGGACCATTTATACTTACACCTGGTTCTGTCAATAATATTACTGTTGGGGTTTGTTGGGCAAGAAGCTCTGGAACAGACCCTTTTGAGTCAGTAAACTCTCTTAGAAGAGCTGATGATAAAGCACAAGCATTGTTTGAAAATTGTTTTCGCATTTTAGAAGGACCTCATGCACCTGAATTAAAAATTCAAGAATTAGAGAATGAATTAATCTTAATGATTTCTAATAATTCTAACTCAAATAATTACAATGAACAATACCAAGAAATAGATCCATTCATCGTCACTTCAATACCGAATGCAGATAAAAGTTATAAATTTCAAGGTTATCAAATTTATCAATTAAAAAATAATTCAGTATCAATTTCTGAAATTAATGATATCCAAAAAGCAAGATTAGTTGCACAATGTGATATAAAAGATGATTTATCTAGAATTATAAATTTTGAATTTGATGAAGAGCTTAAAGCTTCTGTTCCATCTGAAAAAGTAAACGGAACAAATAAAGGTATAAAACACAGTTTCCAAGTTAAATCTGATTTATTTGCATTAGGTGATAATGGGTTAGTCAACTTTAAAAAGTATTATTACATGGCTGTATCTTATGCGACAAACAATTTCAAAACTTATATACCTGACGATCCAACAGCATTAGATGGGCAACAAAAAATATATATTTTAAGTAGAAAATCAGCTGTTGGAGCGGTAAAATCTATAGAAGCAATTCCTCATAACCCCACTCCTGAAGCTGATGGGACAAATCAATTAATTGGATATGGTTCAACTCCAGAAATCACAAGACTTGATGGATATGGAAATGGCGGTCGATCTTTAGAACTAACGACTGAATCTGAAAAATATATTGTAGATAATGGATTCATGCAAAACCCAACCTATCAAGGAGATTCTGGGCCAATCAATGTAAAAGTTGTAGATCCTCTCAATTTAGCAGATGGGTATTTTGAATGTTTATTTGATGATGGAGGATATGATAGTAATGAAACAAATGGTGCAGACTCTGCAATATGGACTATCAATCGGTATACTTCTGAAGGAGGAGAACTTTTAGATTCAAAAACAGGTCAAGTAGCAATTTCACAAGATAATGAACAAATAATTCCTCAATGGGGTATTTCGGTTGAAATTAATCAAATAAAATACATAATTCCTTTAAACTCACACCTCGAAGATGATGAATATACAGATCCGATCAGTGCTTCAATTGAATTTGAAGATTCATCTAAACAATGGTTATCTGGTATACAAGATAACGATGGTTTTGGTCCCAACAACTGGATAAGATCAGGGATTTCGAAAGATACTACTTCACCAACAAATTTAGGTTATTTAGAACCAACTTGTTACGCTGATGAATTGTATGTAGACAATGATAAAAAATACACTAAATTATTAAATGGAACAATAGCTCCACACAAATTAGTAGGATATCAATGTGATTATCAACCTTTGGCTTATTATGGGTTAGCTCAAGGATCAAATCCTTTATATTCTAAGATCTATGCGAAAATTAGTTATACACCAAGTATAGATATTATTATTACATCAGATCAATCAAAATGGACTAGATGTCCCGTTTTTGAATTAGGACGTGATATAAATCTAACAGAAGGAGGAGCAAAAGCGGGTAGCTTAAGAAAAACAGCAAGTGTTGGGAAAAATTACCAAGCCGACGGAAGTGGTACAACAGGAATGAGTTGGTTCCCCGGATACGCAATTGACTTAGAATCAGGAGCTAGATTATTTATGGCATTTGGAGAAAATTCATTTCTGAAAAATGATGGTGGAAGTGATATGCAATGGAATCCATCTAGTCGTTTATATGACAATCAAGGGAATCCTCTATTAGGAGGTCAACAACCAATCTATGTATTTAGCTATAAACAATCTAAAATAAATGGCAACAACCTTATTTATGATTTCCCTGAATACAATGAAACAAACAATGAAGTCTATAATTTAATGCAACAAGTTGAAGCTAATAATCCGACAGCTAAACGCCATTTATATGGAAGTTTAACTTGGATTGCTAATACAATTACAAAACCATTTCAATCGTTTCTTTCAACAAACGTTCGAATTAAATTAAGAGTAAATAAAGAGTACAAAAACTTTATTGCAACTGGAAGAAATGATGGAAAACCAATGTATTCATGGAATATGGATTCATATGGAACAGTTAAAGGAAGCAAAGATCAATTAGTAAAAGCATTACAATTAATAAATATTGTTCCTAATCCTTACTATGCTTATTCTGACTATGAAAGAAATAGATTAGATACACGAGTAAAAGTGACTAATTTACCAGAAAAATGTACTGTTACAATTTATTCAATCAACGGTAAATTAATTAGGACATATAAAAAAGATAGTCCAGAAACATCTATAGATTGGGATTTAAATAATCATGTAGGAATTCCAATAGCGAGTGGAGTTTATTTAATTCACGTAGAAGTACCTGAAATTGGAGAAAGAATACTAAAGTTTTTTGGAGGTATTAGACAAGTAGATTTACAGAACCTTTAATAGGATTATAAATTTTGAATGTTTGATTTTAAATTTTCTTGCATTGAAGCCTTAATATCCTTCATAAATTGTGATGCATAGACAAAACTATTTATTTCTGGATTATCGGTTGTAATAATATCTTTACGATCGCCGTGCCACCAATTTTTTCCTTCGTGAATAAAAACAATATTATCTCCTATTTCAATTACTGAATTCATGTCATGTGTTATAACAACCGTTGTAATTCCATATTCATAGGTAATTTCACGAATCAAATTATCTATTACGATAGACGTTTTTGGATCTAAGCCTGAATTTGGCTCATCGCAAAATAAATATTTTGGTTTCATAGAAATAGCCCTTGCAATCGCAATTCTTTTTTGCATACCCCCACTACATTCAGCAGGCAGTAATTTATTTTTACCAGAAAGATTGACACGCTCTAAACAAAAATCTGCACGCATTTGCATTTCTTTCTTAGTCATATTTGTCAACATAGAAAGAGGAAACATGATGTTTTTCTCAACAGACATCGAATCAAATAAAGCTGACCCCTGAAAAAGCATCCCAATTTCTTTTCGAATATCTCGTCTTTCATAGCCTTCTAAATCGGAAAAATTTCTTCCGTCATACAAAATACAACCTTGATCAACTTCATGCAAACCAACAATACATTTTGCTAAAACAGACTTACCTTGACCAGATTGACCAATAATCATATTGACTTTTCCTGTTTCAAACGTTGTAGAAATATCATTTAAAACCTGGTGCTCACCAAACGACTTATGTACTTTAACTACCTCAATCATTATAAAAGAATCATTTGAGTTAGAAAGAAATTACAAATAAGAATAACAATACTACTTGTTACAACTGCTTGAGTTGAAGATCTACCAACATCTAGGGCTCCTCCTTTTGTATAATATCCATAAAAAGACGATATTGTTACTATCACAAAAGCAAAAACGATTGTTTTAACTAAGGCGTAAACAATATCACTATCTAAATAAAAAGAACGTATTCCTAAAACATACGTTTCAGTACTAGCTAATCCAGACATAACAAGAGATATCCATCCACCTACAAGACTTAATCCAATTGAAAAAATAAGTATTATTGGAAAAAATAAGATCGCTGCAACAATTTTAGGTAAAATTAAATAAGTTAAAGAATTTATACCCATTGTTTCGAGAGCATCGATTTGTTCCGTTACTCTCATTGTTCCAATTTCTGAGGCGATATTAGAACCAATTTTTCCAGCTAAAATTAAAGATAAAATAGTTGGAGAAAACTCTAAAATAGTACTAGAACGAGTAATATAACCAACCGTATAAGCTGGCAAAAGAGGATTGTCCATATTTGCAGCAGTTTGCAGTGCAATTACACCTCCCATAAAAAGAGAAATAATAAAAGAAATAGGAAGTGATTTTACTCCTATTAATTCAATTTCATTCATTAAACGATTACGGAAAATTCGCCACTTTTCAGGACGTGAAAATATAATGCTTAGCATCATAAAATATTTTCCTATGTTTGTTAATACATTCATAATGGGTGCTAAGATAATAGTAATTTCATTCAAAACTATTGTAATTTTATACTTTGTATTAAAATATCGATGATTTCTAGTAAATTTAAACCGTGAAAAATCCAATTTTAAGAAAAAAAACGTCCGTTATTGAAGGATTCAAAAAATTTCTCCCCGAAGGATTTGAGGAATTGGTGGCAGATTTATTTTTAGCTTCTCCAATTAGATTTAAAATTGTTCCACCACGCAAAACAAAATTAGGAGATTTTAGTGTTGGACATGGCTTTGAAAAACCACAAATTACTATCAACGGAGATTTAAATCCTTATGCTTTTCTTATAACCACTTTACATGAATTTGCACACCTACACACCTATCAACAATTCGGAAACAAAGTAAATCCACATGGTGAAGAATGGAAAGCAAATTTTCGTAAATTATTATTGCCAATTATAGATTCACGCTTACTTCCCAAAGATATTGAGCATTCATTAGTTAATTCACTTGTTAGCATGAAAGCCTCCTCTTGTACTGATCAAAAACTTTCAAGAGTTCTAAAAAATTACGATGAAATTAAAGAAGGCATTAAAACGTTAGAGCAACTCCCAAAAAACACTATCTTTGTTTTAAACGGAAGAGAATTTGTTAAAGGTGAACTTCGAAGAAAACGTTTTTTATGTGAAGAAACAATCAGTAAAAGAATGTTCTTAATTAACTCATTAGCAGAAGTTAAACCAATATAGTTTAAAATATGGAAAACAATTATTGTATAATTATGGCCGGAGGAATCGGAAGTCGATTCTGGCCAATGTCAACTCCTCAAAAACCAAAACAATTTTTAGATGTTTTGGGAATAGGGAAAACATTAATACAAATGACTTACGAGCGATTACTTCACGTAGCTCCAAAAGAAAATATTTTCATCTTAACGAACGAATCCTATGCCCAATTAGTAAAAGAGCAACTTCCAGATTTAACGAGTGATCAAATACTTACTGAACCATTAAGAAAAAACACTGCTCCATGTATCGCATATGCATCTGCTAAGATATTTGCTAAAAACAAAAATGCGACATTAATTGTGGCACCTTCTGATCATTTGATATTAAAAGAAGACAATTTTGTTCAAACGGTCAATATTGCAATTGAAGATGCAAATCAATCTGAAAAGTTAGTTACGATTGGTATAAAACCAACAAGGCCTGATACAGGCTATGGATATATTGAATTTTCTGAGGAAAAAGAAATTTTTCCTGGGCAAATAACCTCTGTAAGACATTTTAGAGAAAAACCAAGTAAAGAAGTGGCAGAAATTTTTGTGAAAAGTGGAAACTATTACTGGAATTCAGGTATTTTTATATGGAAAGCTCAAAGTATTTTAAATTCTCTTGAAAAATTTAAACCTGAGTTACATGCTTTATTTGCAGGTGATTTAAGTTTTTACAATACGCCAGCTGAACAAGAAAATATCAATCGTTGTTTTCATGAATGCGAAGATATTTCAATTGACTTTGCTGTAATGGAACATGCTAAAAATACGGACGTAGTCTTAGCCAATTTTGACTGGTCTGATTTGGGAACTTGGGGTAGTTTACATGTACATCTTGAAAAAGATTATAACGGAAATGCAGTTATAGGAGATAATGTTCACATAACAAACTCAACAAATTGTATTGTAAATTTACCAAATGAAAAATTAGCTTTGATTGATGGTTTAGAAAATTTTATAATAGTAGAAGCTGACAACATGTTGATGATCATTAATAAAAATGATGAACAAAACTTGAAAACTTATTTAGTACCTTTAGAGGAAAGTAGTCCTAGCTTTTTTAAGAAAGATTAATTAAAAAATAATTATTACTAAAAAGCACGAAATAAACAATTTCGTGCTTTTTAGTTAAATAATTAAAAATCTCTCAAATTTCTCTCTTTTAATAAATCAAAATAACTCTTCGTTTCTAAAATTACAACTCCTCCTAAAGTGTCCCCATATTTTGCAGGCATTCCTCCTGAATAAACAGTTATACTTCCAATCGCACAACTTGGTATTGCTCCAATTTCACTTGTCTTTACACCGTCTATAAGATACAACATCTCTCCTTTTCTAGATCCCCGAAAAATTAATTCACCATCTTCCGACATTTTAACATCTGGAGTCATCGAAATAACCATACTTGCAACCGAAAATTTGTTTGGCTGATGAACAATATCCTTTGAAGTTAAACAAGTAACGGGTATAGCTGTTATAGCAATTTTTAGATCCGTATATGTACTCGTAACTATAACATCCCCTAAAGTTTGACTTTTTGTTTTGACAAAATTCATTTCTCCAGTATTCCCAAATCCATCAGCTGCAACATCTACGTAAACACCTCTCATTGTATCTTCCATATACTTAACAAAAACCTCGTAATTACCAGGAGGAATTGCACTAATTCTAAATCTTCCGTCTGGATCTGTTTTAGCTAAATATAATCTTTCATTATCATCCACCCAAACCTTCGCGTCAAATAATCCCCCTGAACCTTTAACGTCAATGACTGTCCCTATAATTTCTCCTAACGAACCTTGTCCGAACACTGAATTCCCTATTAAAAGGAAAAATAAAATTGCCGTTTTTTTCATCTCATTTATGTATTAAGTTAAACATTTTTAAGTAAGATGGAGAATCAATTAAAATTCCACAAAAAAATAAGATTAAAATTTAAATATTTCAAAAAAAACCAATAACAACCTAACAATCAATTAATTATAATTTAATCAATTTGAACAACTATAATTAATCGGCAAAAAACAAATATAATAGGCTAAGTTTTAATAATTTTAACAAATTGGAAACTTCAATAAAATACAACATATCTAAGATATTGGATGAAATAAATTCATTTTCATCTAATGATATATTGATTGATTTAAATAAATCAAAAACCTTTAACGTCCAGAAAAAAACCGATTCAACTGCATTTACAGAAGATCTTTGTTCTGAATTAGTTTCTATTATAAAAGTGAATGATTTCTTTTTTAAAGAAACGGGAGTTCAAACGCTTTGCTACTGTTCGTCGACATTTGAATGGGAATATAAATCAGTAATTGTTAAGACACCGTTTTTATTGTTCCCCATCTCTTTTTCAAAAAATAAAATTAAAACTGAGATTACATTTAAAATAAATGAAGAAGAAGCGTTTATTAATCCCTTTATTAAAAATTATTTCAAAAAAACATATGACCTTGATCTTCCTGAAATTGAATTAAACGACGAATATCACTCTTCAATTCAAAACTGGATTAATTCTATCAATTTAAATGTAAAAGTAAGTGAATCTGACTGTTTAGGTAATTTTCATCACCATCGGTTTCAAATAATAAAAGATTTAGAAGGACTTATTGAAAGTGAAAAAATTGGAAAAAATGTCTCTCATATTTTAGGAAAAGAAGATGTTGACCGTGAAGAAAATCTACAATTCCCCCTTTTAGTTTCAGATAATTTATTTCCTTCAGATATTGATCAAATAAGTGTTTTTAAGCAAATTGAAAAATCTAACACTGTAATTCAAGGCCCTCCAGGAACTGGGAAATCTCAAGTTCTATCGAACATACTTGGGAAAATATTACATAGTAATTATACTGCACTTATTGTTTCTGAAAAAAGAGTAGCACTTGAAGTTTTACAAAAAAAATTAAGTCAATTCAATTTAGATGATTTTACATTTATCACAACTAATGAAACTGTATCAAATGATTTTATTATTTCTCTCAAAAAAACATGGGAAAGAATAGAGAAAACCTCTTCAGAGTCGATAATTAACTTAAAACTATCCGACCAAAAAATACAAAGTCTTCAAAATCAATTGGATTTATTAAATCAAAAAGAGTTAATTGGAGAAATCAGTTTTGATGAATTTATGCAATTAAGTTGTTCGTATAACCTGAAAAAAACAATTTTCATTAGTGAAACTCCAACTATTAAAGAATGGCAGAAAAACAAATCAATAATTGATAAAATATTTAAAAAGAAACTTCCAGAAATTCTTTCTTTTTTTCCGATAGAAGTAATAAAAAATGAAATTTTTGAAACGTTCGATCTTCAGATCTCAAAATGGCAACAATCATTTAAAGTGTTAAATGAACAATTCAACATAAAAAGCTATTCTGATTTAAGTAAAGCAATGAAATCTGCGGCTATTTGTCAAATAATTGAAAACGAATCTAATAAATTATATCTTCCAGTCTTAAATTCCGAATCAAAAGAAAAAAAGAAATATGTTCAGCTTAAAAAGAAGTTAATCAAAATTCAAAATAAAAGTACTCTACTAGAAAACGAACGTCAAAATTGGGAAATTGAACCCTCTGAAAACGAATCCACACAACTATTAGAAGCTTT
>CANJKA010000118.1 GCA_947474675.1 Flavobacteriales bacterium | reverse complement strand
GAAAATTTGTGCAGATACACATAGAAAAATAACCACTAAAAACTTATACATATTGACTTGCGTTTAATCTAGTAAAATTAACGGACTTCAGAGAGCCAATGGAGAGGACTTCTAAAAGTTTTAAACGTGAATCTGTTGAGATGTTACAAGGGTGATTTATTCGATTTTAATACTTACTCCTAAAATAAACTTTCAATGCTTCTCTTTTTAAAATCATTTCTGATAAAAGATGAATGAAATTTGAATCTTGGGTAATTTGAAGGAATTTCTCTTCTGGAATGTCGATCGTGTATAATAATTGCATCAATTTGATTTCTCCTGATTTGATGATGATCGCTAAATTATCTTGAATAGCCAATTCAATCTGCTCTTTTGAGAATGGTTCGAAAATGAAATTTTCCGGGAAATCTAAATTGAATTTAGCGAAATCTTTATGGATTTGTTGTTGGGTTTTTAAAATAAAATCATCCGGTATCTCAGCTTGACGTTGGGGTAGAGCATGCTCTATCCTAACGTCAGTTAACGGAATTATATCAAATATCCAATCGTCGCTAAATTCCATTATTCAAATCAACAAATTGAACCTCCAGCTTCAAATCCTTTTTCGGGAGTCATGAAACTTAATTTTCCTTCAATGTCTTCAGCCATTAAAATCATACCTTGAGATTCAATCCCTTTGATTTTTCTTGGTGCTAAATTCATTAAAACACTTACTGTTTTACCAACTACTTCTTCTGGTGTATAATGTTGTGCGATTCCAGAAACAACTGTTCTTTTATCAATTCCTGTATCGATAATTAATTTCAATAATTTGTCTGCTTTTTCTACTTTTTCGGCACTTAAAATGGTTCCTAAACGAATGTCCATTTTTCCAAAATCTTCAAAATTAATTGCTTCTTTTTGTGGCTCAAAACTACTCACTACTTCTTTAACACTTTCCAATTTGGCAACTTCTGTTTCTACTACTATATCTTCAATTTTAGCAAATAAAATAGAAGCAACATTTGTCATATTCCCTGATTTCAATAAATCATCGTTACCTGCTTTAGTCCAATCACTTGTGTTGAAATTCAAGAATTGAGATATTTTTTTAGCTGTTGCTGGTAAAAATGGTTGAAGAACAATACTTAAATTAGCGGTAATTTGTAAGGCAATATTCATGATCGTTTTTACACGCTCGAGATCTGTTTTTACCAATTTCCATGGTTCAGTTTCAGCTAAATATTTATTTCCTAAACGAGCTAAATTCATTGCTTCAGCTTGTGCATCTCTTAATTTATACGCATAAACTAATTTAGAAATACGTGCTGGAATAGCTTTCATTTCAGCTAAAACTCGATTATCTTCTTCAGTCAACTCTCCTTTTGCTGGAACAGCTCCTTCGTAATATTTTTGTGTCAATACCATTGCTCGGTTGACGAAATTTCCTAAAATATCAGCTAATTCAGAATTGATTCTTGTTTGATATTCTTTCCAAGTAAACTCACTGTCTTTCGATTCAGGAGCAATAGAAGTCAATACGTATTTCAATTCATCACTTCTTTCTGGATAAGAAGCCATGTATTCATGCAACCAAACTGCCCAATTACGTGAAGTTGAAAATTTATCTCCCTCTAAATTCAAGAATTCATAAGCAGGAACATTATCAGGAAGAATTAAATCTCCGTGATCTTTCAATAAAATCGGGAAAATAATAGCGTGGAATACAATGTTATCTTTTCCTATAAAGTGTACTAATTTTCTATCACCTGTCCAGTAATTTTTCCAATCTTTGTTGTTGTCCAACGCCCATTGTTTGGTTGCTGAAATATATCCAATCGGAGCATCTAACCAAACGTACAATACTTTTCCTTCTGAATCGGCTAAAGGAACTTTCACTCCCCAATCCAAATCTCTTGTCATTGCTCGAGAATGTAATCCACCATCAATCCATGACATACATTGTCCGTTCACTTGGTTTCTCCATAACTTTGGATCATGTTGTTGAACACCATCTAATTTTCCTTCTTTGATCCATTCTCGCAACCAATCTTCGTGACGATCCATCGGCAAATACCAATGTGAAGTCGTTCTTAAAACAGGCGTTTTTCCACTTAAAGTAGAAGTCGGGTTGATCAATTCAGTTGGACTTAAATCAGACCCACATTTTTCACATTGATCTCCATAAGCAGAAGGGTTTTGACATTTCGGACATTCACCCGTAATGTATCTATCCGCTAAAAACTGACTGTATTCTTCGTCGTAATATTGCTCAGAAGTTTCTTGTGTTAATTTTCCTTTTGCATGTAATACCTTGAAAAATTCTTGAGCAGTTTCATGGTGAATAGGCGTTGAAGTTCTATGAAAAATATCGAATGAAATATCAAAATCTTTGAAAGAATCACCGATTTGTTTGTTGTATTTATCGACAATTTCTTGCGGGGTAATACCTTCTTTTTTAGCACGTAAAGTAATCGCTGCACCGTGTTCATCACTCCCGCAAATAAAAGCAACATCGTGCTCATTCATACGTAAGAAACGTACAAAAATATCCGCTGGAAGGTAAACGCCCGCTACGTGTCCTAAATGAAGGGGTCCGTTTGCATATGGAAGGGCTGCTGTGACAGTATATTTTGCTTTACTCATGGAGTTTTTTAGTTTTTAAAGTGCAAAGATAGTAAATAGACGTTAGACTGCAAGATGAGAGAGAGGATTCCTCTCGAAGAACAAACGATAGTGCCGAGAGATCGCTTCGCTTTAAGACTGATGAATTGTGTTTGATAAATATCTTTTAGTCTTGAATCTAAATAGACATTAGACGGCAAGACACTAGACCAATTCGTTCAAAGACTGATGAACTATGTTTTTTAGATATAAAATTTAGTCTTGAATCTTACTAATAATAAAATAATTCAGCTAAAATATCGTTTACAATAAGTTCTTTTCTTAGTTTTACTCAAATAATTTAACCAAAAATCATCACTAATAAAATCAAAATCATGAATCAAATAACCTTAAGAAGACCTTCAAATTTTATGCTTGCAGGTAGAAATTTCAAAATTTTAATTGATGGAAAAATAGTTGGTAATATTGGTAATAATGAAGTAAAACAGTTTGAAACACCATCAATTGCTTTTAAATTAAAGACTAAAGTTATGTTCAATGAATCAAAAGTTATTGAATTAAAAGAAGGTCAAACGGGAGATTATACAATTAAACAAAATATTATTTCAACTATTGCTACTCTTGGAATGACTCTTTGTTTTATCCCTCATTTCCTTTTTTTTAAGGAAACTAACAATGATTTTTTTCTTTACATTGGAATTCCTTTTTTACTCGTAAATCTATATTTCTCTACTTTTGGAAGAAAAAATGTTCTTCAAATTAAAAAGACAGAAGAATAATTTTAAATGATTTTACCTTTCTACATGACAATCCTCATATTTTTTAAAAAAAAGGATGCCTAATTTTACGTTCTCATTTTCAAAAACATCTTTGAGAAGTAAATAATTAAGGAATGAATAAGTCAAGATCAATTGAATTAATGGCTCCTGCCGGATCATACGAAGCATTAATGGCAGCTATTCACGCAGGATGTAATTCGGTATATTTCGGGGTTGAACAATTAAACATGCGTTCCCGTTCTTCCAATAATTTTACGATTGAAGACTTAAAAAAAATTGCAGAAATTGGAAAGGAGTACAATGTCAAAACTTATTTGACCATTAATACGGTTTTGTATGATCACGACATTAACTTGATGAAAAGTATTGTTGATGCTGCAAAAGAAAGTGGAATAACAGCTGTAATTGCTGCTGATCATGCGGTGATGAATTATGCGAAAAAAGTAGGATTGGAAATTCACATTTCAACTCAAGCAAATATTTCGAATATCGACACGATTGAATTTTACGCAAACTTTGCAGATGTTGTGGTCTTAGCGAGAGAATTAAGTTTAAAACAAGTTGCCGAAATTAGCCGAGAAATTAAAAGAAGAGAAATTACAGGTCCTGCTGGAAAATTAATTGAAATTGAAATTTTCGCTCACGGAGCTTTGTGCATGGCTGTATCGGGTAAATGTTATTTAAGTTTACATACTCATTTTGCTTCTGCTAATCGTGGTGCTTGTATTCAAAATTGCAGACGAAATTATATTGTAACGGATAAAGATGAAGGTATTGAATTTGAAATTGACAACGAATATATCATGTCAGCGAAAGATTTGTGCACAATTGAATTCATTGACAAGATAATTGATGCTGGAGTAACCGTTCTAAAGTTAGAAGGAAGAGGAAGATCAGCAGATTATGTTCATGTTGTAACAACTTGTTATAACGAAGCAATTGACGCTCATGCAAATGGAACTTTCACACCTGAAAAAAAGGAAGATTGGAAAGAAAGGCTTTCAACAGTTTTTAACCGTGGATTTTGGGATGGTTATTACTTGGGTAAAAAGATGGGCGAATGGTCGGATGAATATGGATCAAAAGCTACAAAACAAAAAGTTTACATTGGTCGAGGTGTAAAGTATTTTGAAAAAGCGCAGGTCGGAGAATTTGTGTTGGACAGTCACGCGTTAAATGTTGGTGATGAAGTTATGATTACGGGTCCAACAACTGGGTATGTTGAAACAATCATCATTGAACTTCGAAATGACAATAATCCAGTAGAAAGTGTTAAAAAAGGGGATACTTTTTCTTTCCCTATAGCATCAAAAATTCGACCATCTGATAAATTATACAAACTAATCGAACCTTTAAAATGATTCGAATTATTCAACACCGTGAAAGATGTATTGGGTGTAATGCATGCGTAGAAGCGGCGGATTATCGTTGGCGAATCTCTCGAAAAGACGGGAAATGTACATTGGTAGGTGGGAAAGAAAAAAAAGGAGTCTATACTGTTTTGGTCGATGATCACGAATTAGAAGATAATATTTTGGCGAAAGCGAATTGTCCTGTAAATATTATTACGATTGTGAAATTGTAAAAAAATGATTTAAATAATAATTGTGCATTTTGTTTCATTCATTCCATAGGATAGGGTTTAAATCCTATCCTATGGAATGAATGTGGAATGGATATGAAACGGATGGGCATTGAATGTGGAATGAATTTGGTTGAACGTGATGGAATGCACAAACCAAATGTTTTTTAAAAAACAAAACATCAAAGCATTTATGCCATTGATAAATCAAACAAATCTTTTAACTACTTTTGTGCTCTTAATTATTAAATAACATCACTTGAAAAAGTTTTTCCGCTCTAAATGGATAAAAATTCCATTTTTTTTCTTCATGTTTGTTTTCGCTTTAATTGGAATGGGACTGACTGGGATTCAATTAGCACATCAATTTAAATTAACCAATGATCCTGGAAAAGTGGATATTAATGATCGTTATTATCAGACTATTAAGGATAAATACAATCAAGGGTTTACAAAACATAAAGATACATCTTCGATAGAAATTCAAAATTTTGATGTTTATCATCGAATCTTAATTTTGAATCGCTATTATCCAAAGAATGCTGCACATATCATGAATGCGTTGAATACCAGCAAAAATGAAGAAGAAGCGATGCAAATGGTCAGAGCAGTCGAAATGTATTTATCTAAAAATAAGCAGTATAAAGCTGAAGTGAAAAAATACAATGAGTCACGCTTTAAAAATAAACCGAAACGTAACCTTGATAGTATTTTTGATTGGATGAACATTTCTGAATGGCAAGTTTTCAAAACAGCTGTTACAAAAGATAAGCGAATGATAGATTCTGTAGCAAATATGACGGGAGTTGAATCGCGTTTAATTGTTTCTTGTCTTGTCGGTGAACAAATTCGATTGTTTAATTCAAAGCGCGAAGCCTTCAAAAAATGGATCAAACCTTTAGCGATTTTATCCGTTGAATCTCAGCACTCTTTCGGCGTAACTGGCATCAAAGAATTGACGGCTAAAAACATTGAAGGTCATTTAAAAAATCCTTCTTCTGTTTATTATTTAGGTTCACAATATGAAAAATTACTTGATTATAAAACGTCAGATACGACGAAAGAACGAATAGATAGATTGATAGATTATCACAATCATTTTTACTCATATATGTACGCTGCTATTTTTATTAAACAAGTAAAAATACAATGGGAAAGAGCAGGATTTCCAATAGATAATCGACCAGAAATTTTAGCTACTTTATTTAATGTTGGATATCCGCAATCTATACCGAAAAAGAATCCAAAAGTTGGTGGTTCGAGTATTGCTATTTACGATAAAGTTCATTCTTTTGGAGCTATTTCGTATGAATTTTATTATTCAGGCGAATTATTTGAAATATTTCCTTTTATGCCTAAACGATTTGACTGGAATGTTTAAAAATAAAGTTACTTTTCTATTCTTATTTTTTTTAGGTTTTTGGCTAAATGCTAATTGTCAATTAATAGATTCTACAAAAATTAAAGTCAACTGGACAAATCTTGCTGATGGAATCGATTATTGTGAAACAGATGCACCATTTAAATCAATTGTGAATGATTCAAAATTGAGTATTCTAAAAATTTCACCCAAAAAAGTTGATTTTTTACTGCTTTCTGCAACAGAATTTGATAGCGTTTCTAGAACAGCACCTGAATGGGCAGATTCTTTTGATTTGAATATTGTCATCAATGCTGGTATGTATAATCTGTCGAAAGCCCTGTTAAGTAAAGGCTATTTACAGAACTATTCACATAAAAATAATCCAACAGTTCATCCTTCTTACAATACTGTAATTGCTTTCAATCCAATTGATAGTCTTGATCCAAATTTCGACATCATCGATCTAACTTGCGACAATTGGCCCTCTATTAAATCGGATTATAACTGTTATGCACAAGGAATGAGAATGATTGATTGTAACGGAAGTGCATTAGGCTGGAATAAGAGAAATCAATCATGCAGTATGTTAGTTTGTTCAATTGACGAAGCTGGAAATATCTATTTTATCTTTACACGATCACCCTACACGCATAATGACATGATAAAATTTCTACTTTCTTTTCCTTTTACGATTAAAGAAACGATCTACATGGAAGGCGGACCAGAAACCAGTTTTTACATACATATCGGCGACAAAAAAATTGAAAAAATGGGAAGTTATGTTTCGACTACTTACGCCAATGATGACAATACTGTTTTTTGGAAATTGCCAAATGTAATTGGTATGAAGGTTAAGAAATAAACTCTTATTGTATTCATGTTCATATTCCAGTGATGTTGACCACTTCATTCCAGTGTTTTATGGCCAGATATTTTACTCCTCCACCAACATATACACTGACAAATGCAACAGTTTGATTTATAAGTCATTAATAAACAAAATTGCATGGTTAATTTGTTCTGGAATATGATGGTCAATGACTTTGGAATTTCCAGCTTGAGTGAGATATGAGAAAGAGTGTGTGTGAGATTGAGTATTGAGGGAAAATAAAACGAGTGCGGCGCTCTCGCACTCACACTCGTTACCCTATCGTACCTAGGGCGGGAATCGAACCCGCACTCCGAAGAACTGGATTTTGAATCTGTAAAAACAGCTATATATCAATACATTAGATTACAATTTGATACAAAAAGTGACAAAATTTGACATTTCCGCACACCTTTATCGCACACCTTAATGAACACATTTGAAATATTTATTCTCAGCCAAAAGACTATGTTAAATGTTAGATTTGGCTGATGATAATTTTTATCAGTATAACAAATTATAGCTTTTCAAATAAGCTGTCTATTGTTATTTGATTATCCATGACTTGACTACTATGGTTGTTTGATTTGACTCCAAAAGTTGTAACAAATGTAACAAATACATTCTTTCTTGAAGTTAGTTCTTTTATAAACTCCGCCTTCTTGTTTCGAATATTATCTGCGTATGATTTATCTATTACAAAATCACTTTCAGAAAATTTCATTTCACATATATTAATACTTCTGTCACTTCTATCAAGTAATAAGTCAATCTGAGCATTTTCATTCCTCCAACTTGAACTTTGAACATCCACTCCACTCAATCCTAATTTCTTCAGAATTTGATCAGTATGTTTTAAACAAAGAGTCTCAAATGCGAAACCACACCATGAAACATAACTTCTTGAACTAAATAGGGTTTTCCAACTTGTTCCAGAATTATTCTTTATAAATTTTTGATAAAATAGTGAATACTCATCTGATAATCGAAACAAAGTTTCTTTGACTTTATTAGTATATGGCTGATATTCTGATATAAAACCTGACTCAATTAATTCTTGAATTGCTTTTGTTAATGTACCTCCTGAACTGATTTTACTTTTCCTGATTAATTCTTCTCTAACCATTCCTCTTTGAGAAGTGGCTAATGTTTCTACTATTTTAGTGTGATTTTCTGAATTTTCAAAAAGAGAAACAAAAATTTGATTAAACTCATTTACCAAAATCTCATCTTGCTGAAAACATAATCTATCAATTGCAACAGGTACACTGTCACCTTGTTGGATTTTTTCTAAATAATGAGGTATACCACCAATAGCCATGTATAATTGTAAATAGGCATATCTATCCAGATGAATCTTTTTTGATTTCAAAAATAATTCTGTTTCATACAAATTGAATGGTAATAATCTGATTGGTATTGATATTCTGTTGTGTAATCCCTTTCTGTCATTAATTACTTTATTCACCATAAAAGAAGCTGAAGAACCACAAATTACTACAACTAAATCATTTCGCTTTGCACAATAGCTATTCCAAAAATGACCAAACATTTGAACAAACTTCGACTTGTGAGTATACATCCATGGAAACTCATCAATGAAGACAACCTTTTTAGTACTCTTTAAGCTATCAATATATTCACCAAGCATATTGAATGCTTCCATCCAATTTGTAAGAGGCTCTTTTTTTAAAAATTTTTTAGATTTTTTTGAAATCTCATTGTAGAAGTTGATTAATTGGTCATTCAAACTTCCATCTGGAATTCCTGAAATTTCAAAAATTATTTCCTTCGCATACGTTTCTCTGATTAAAAATGTTTTTCCAACACGTCTCCTTCCATATATAGCTATTAACTCTGATTTATCTGAAATCAGTGCATTTTGCAATAATTCTATTTGCTTTTCTCGACCTATAATCTTATTCATGTAATATTTATTATCAGCCAAATGTAGGTATTAATATTGACATTTGGCTGATAATAAATTAATTCTGTTTAAATTTTATGATTTTTTATTTGTCTTAATTTTTTGATTTTAAATTACTTATTTACAGATGATTATACATAAATAAAAGAAAGTATTTCGTCCCAAATTTAGTGGATATTTGGGACGAAACAAAATAAAGTTTTAATTGTTTTAGAATAATAATTAAGGAATATTTTTTCTTTTTGAATCATCAACAATCTAATGTTTTAAATATTTATCCTCAGCCAAATCCACACATTAACACCTACATTTGGCTGAGGATAAATTGTTGTCAATATTATTAGTTCATTAACAATCATTCTTGAATATAGCAAATAACCAATATTACACGCTTATATTTAAGCTTTCATCTTAATTGGGGCGAAACATTCCAATGTCCGTTTTCATCTACTTTGACCGAAATTGATTTATGCAACCCATTATCGCACACCTCGTAATTTCATCAAACAATAAGGCACAAAAAAAAGGTTGAAATATTTATCGTTCCCAATCAATACATCCATTCAAATTGGTCGTATTTTTCCATTTTCTTTTCCCAATATTCATCACCCCACACCATCATAATACAAGGAGTCCATTCATTTGGAAAGTCTGTCAATACAGTTTCAACCATAGCTTCATAATGATTTTCATCTGAACTTGCGATGCTCCAAAAGTCAATTCCTTTATCAATGTCTAAATACAAAAGATGAATTCCATTTACATCTGGATATAATTCATTCACAAAAGGTACTTTGGGTCTATTTGGACAATTAATATTAGAAGCCATAAGTGTTTCATCACAAATTTGAACATAATTGATAAAATCCAATGAAGCTAAATTCAAAGCCATTGTAATAATTTCTTGAGATAATTCTTTAACTCTTGTAATTACCCAAATTTGTTTTCCTTGCTCAATGTATGGCTGAAAAAGCTTTTCAAATTCTTTTCTTTTTATCATGACCTTTGACAATTAATTTTCTTTCCTTAACAATTGTGGAGATACAGTCCAATGTTCTCTTTCACCAGTTTTTACAGAAATTGATTTATGATTAATTCGTTGAATAATTCCAACATAAATAAAACCATTCTTTCCACACCAAGAAACCCTATCACCAATATTAAATTTAGACATAGAAACTAAGTCTTCTGCTTTTTGCATTAGTCTTATTCGTTCTACAACCATTTGATTTAAAATAGAAAGTTCATTGTAAGACAAACCTTCAATAACAGGTTCAAACTTTCTAATAATTGCATTTGTATTGTCTATCTCTGACATATCAACTTTTTTAATTAACAACAACTAAAAACCTAATTTCCGCACACCATTATCGCAAACCTCATCATTTTACGACACTTTATTCCACAAAAAAAGGGTTGAAAATTTGAGTTAATTTACTCATTTTCAACCCTTTTGTACCCAGGGCGGGAATCGAACCCGCACTCCGAAGAACTGGATTTTGAATCCAGCGCGTCTACCAATTCCGCCACCTGGGCATTTTGTCTAAATGCAATACCGACGTTTTGTAATGCGAGTGCAAAGGTATGGTTTTTATTCATATTACAAATTAAAGTTGCATTTTTTATTAAATTAATATGAAGATAATATCGCTTTATACTTCTAAATCGATCATCCAAGCTCTAAAATGACACCTATTTATAAATTGGATCCTAGTAGAAATGAGGTTATACGGCAAAACTGAAGAAAAAAATCTAAGTATGAATTAAATTTTTCAATTCAAACCAACCATTTAATCCCTAGAATGTATTCACTCTCAATTCGAATAGGAGAAAACATTCCTCAAATAAAAAAAGTGATGATATTAAAATAAGGGACATTTTCAAGATTTTATATTTGAAAAAGCACACATAAATTCTTGAACCTAATTTTTATTCAAGTCTAATAACTATTGTCTAAAAATCTAATTTCTAACTATTTTCTTCACGATTTTTTCTGTCTCAGTTTCAATTTCAAGAATATATATTCCACTATTTAAATTCTCTAAATCTTTTAAAACGAAAGTGTTTTGAGAAATTTCAGTTGTATTTACTTCTTGGATTTTTACAATCCTTCCCATTTGATCCATTAATCGAATCGTACATTTACCAATTATAGTAGAATTGATGTGAACATTTATAGATGACTCAAAAGGATTTGGATACGTTATAATATGGATAGATGAAGTTGAAATTTCTTCTTCACCAGCCATACTACATCCATTTAATGTTCCAGGAATATTAGCATCTAACCAGATAAAACGATCATGATACCAGTTTTTCAGCCATAAAATTTCTGCTGCATAACTTGTACTTGTGGTTGAATTTTGTTCAGCTTCATTTCCCCAAGTTGTAAAATGCCATGTTTTACTTTCGTCTAAATAGTTTGCAACAGAATCTAATTTCTGGTTAATTGCAGCATCGTTTAAAATGGTTCTTCTAAAATCTTCGTATCGACAACGTAATTGATCCTTAAATGCTGGATCTTCTAAAAGACGGGTATACCAACCTGGCGCATTAATGTCTTGTCCTAAGAAATCATCATACATAAATCCAGTTGCTGGAGAGCCATCAAAATCTTTTTGAGCCCAATCAAAATCCCATACTGGTCCTGCTTTTAACTTTCTAATTGTTCCATCAGCATGATCTTTGTCTTTATGAAAATATCGGCTTTTTTTGAATCCATCTAAGTTTTTGGTTACTTCATTCACGATAAAATAATCGATAAAAGTTGAAACATCAATGTATTTTCGATATCCAATAATTGGATCTTTCCAATCAACTCCGTATAATGCTGTTTCAAAATCGGAGATAAATCCGTTGATATAGGCTTTTTGTTCAGGGACTAAGTCAATCATTTTTGGGGAATAATAACACATGTGTACGTCAAATCCATTATACAGATAGGTGTCAAAAGGTAATTGCCATGAATTCGTATTATCGAAGTAATCAATTTTTAAAATATATCCTCCTGTTACTTCAACTCCTGTTATATCAGTTGGTTTTAGTTTTGCTATATCAACTCGGTTTGAATCTCTTTTAATTTGCTCACAAAGTAAATAAATTCCTTGGTATTGTCCATTGATAATAACATCCACTAATCTTGTTTTCGTAGCATAATGACCCATTGAGTCAAACATTTCGTAAGGAATAATATTTCTAGCAAACGATTTATCATTGTAATTTGCCAATAGAAGCCAATCGTGTTCAGCAGGCATACCTAACAAAGGTGAATCTACATTATTGCCTGCTGCATCTTGAAGTTCAAAAGCATAGGGTAATTGAGGTAAAGAGGCCGAATAATTCCCTCTGATTTCAATTCCAATTTTTCCATCGTAGTTATTTTTAGGATCATTCAAATGATTTCTAACTCCCTCGCCGTTGAAAATTATTCCCATATCAGCAATTATTTTTGGATCATCAGCAATCGATTGACCATTCGTATTGATGACCATTATTGGTAAATTAGATTCTTTGAATTCCCAATATTTTGCAGGCGAATTTCCAAATGTTATGGAACAAGCTGAAACAGTACCTTCATCACCTGTATAACCATCTTTTATTCTTAAATACCAAACTCCATTTGGATCTTGACCGTTATTAACAGCCCCCATTTGTCCATTAGGTTTATAAGTTCCGTTAAAAGGTGCTACACCCGTTGATATTCCAGTTGCAACATCCCAACGTAAACATGTATTTTGAAAATCATCCCCGTCATTACCTACACCGCCGAATAAACTAATTACTGTTCCATCTGGTGCAACAATTGAAACTGTTAAATCGGAATCCCAAGTGTGCGTAAGACTAAAACAAATTTGTTCTAATCCAAAATTTACAGTATCTATTGAAGTTGGAGATAAACCCAAAATCGTTATTGGAATGTTAATCGTGGTATTGTCTAATATATTTCCTGTTCCACCAGAAAAAGTTTGAGAAAAATTAAAGAGTGGAATTAGTAATGTTATTAAATATAAAAATTTACGCATATATAGAAGTTAGTATAATTTAAAAGGATACGATTTTGAAGAAGAAAAGCTTTGTAATTTCAATTCAAATAAATATTTTTTTGAAAAATAGTAAAATTATTTGTTTAAAAATGGATTCACTTCTTCTTTTTTAGTAAAAAATGGATTAATCGTCGTTTGTTCTTTTAACTGAATTTAAAGATAAAAGCAAATTAAATAGATATTCAGCTTAAAACAAGGGTTAAAATTATTTTGAGGTACTAGAACGATAAAAAGAATAAGTAGATTGGACTATAATATATGTTCACTTGGTATTATATAGCATCAAAAACCTGCAAGGGTGTCATCTGTTAACGATGGGCAAAGTCCATCGTAAGAATAACTAATATTAATAAAGCCCCGAAGGGGTGTAATATATATGAGATTAATGTAGAATATTATGCCCATTCAGGGCTTTTAGTTACGTGGGATTTGTATCCATTGGGCTTTGCCCAATGTTAATATATTACGCCCTTTCTGGGCTGTGAATTATTGTAATCATGATTTAATT
>CANJKA010000117.1 GCA_947474675.1 Flavobacteriales bacterium | reverse complement strand
GGGCCGGGACATAATGCAGTAACGGTTATCCCTTTTTCTTTCAATTCATTACCAATCGCTTCAGTAAAACTCAAGACATACGCTTTTGTTGCAAAATACACAGCCATTTTTGGTCCTGGTTGAAAAGCAGCTGTTGAAGCTACATTCATAATTTTTCCATTCCCTTTTTGAATCATATCTTGAACGAACAACTTGGTGAATTGTGTCAACGTTGTAATGTTCAAATTAATCATTTGCACTTCTTTTTCCCATTCTGTATCGGCGAACATTCCATAATCTCCAAATCCAGCATTGTTAATTAGATAATCAATGTGAATGTTTTGACTTTTTGTTTCTTCATATACTTCTTGAGCAGCATTTGAAAGCGATAAATCTTTTCCAATTACATAAACGGATACTTTATATTGGTTTTCTAATTCAGCTTTTAATTCTTCTAGTTTTGTCTTATTTCTAGCAACTAGAACTAAATCACCCCCATTTGATGCATGAATTTTTGCTAATTCTAATCCGATACCGTTGGATGCTCCTGTAATTAATGCTGTTTTCATTTTCTTTTTTAGGACAAATCTAAATCATTCTAATTAAACCGACAACATTAGCGTGTTGTCAATGCTAATATTTTATTTATTAATTGTATTTATTTTATGATAACTAATATACGAAGTCATCAAAATTGCTAATACTATTAGCGGAAAAAATGTTTGAAAATTTAAACCATCCACAGCTCCATGGCTAATGGATGCAAATATAAAATCAAAAGCAAATCCAGCATAAGCCCATTCTTTAATTCGTTTTGGAATTTTGGGAATAACTAATGCTAAAACACCTAAAATTTTAAAAAGAATCAATACATTTCCGAAATATTGAGGATAGCCTAAATGCTTAATTCCTTCTTTTGCTAATTCAGTTTGAGAAGTTAAAGCAGGCATTACTCCTTCAAATAGGAAAATTAAAATTGTTGTTGTCCAAAATATAATTTTTTGATTCTTCATGTGTATTCTATTTAAAAGTTGAAAAATATACTTCTAATTGGTCCATACAAGCGGTGATTCCTTGCTCGAAGCCCATGTCTATTGTCATTTGTAAATCTTTTTCCGTCGGATAGTTCATTCTGAATTCAACCAACGTGCCATTATTTGTTTGAGTGAAAACACTTTTTCCCGTTGAAGAAGGAAATTCAAGATTTACGATCCCTTCTTCGTCACAAAACACGTCTTCGATATCAAAACTTTTATGACGATCAATCGCTAAATAATTCATTCGTCCCCAATGTTTTTCATTTTCAGGACTCACCATTGCATACAACCAAAAACCACCTACTTCAAAATTCATTGATTTTGTAACCGCTTTCCAAGGTTGAGGAGCCCACCATTTTTCTAAAAGCTCACTTTCAGTATAGGCACGCCATACATTTTCAATGGGAGCATTAAATTCTCTTGCTACTAGAATAGATTTTTCCTTTAAATCTTTTACGACTTTTGTTTTGTTTTTTGTTTCCATATTTTCACTATTTAGTTCATTTGATTTACTAATTCTTTTATAATTTCTTTTAATACTTGTTCTTTGTTATTAATATCATCTATGCTAGAAAATACTGCTAATCTCCTTCCATCTTTATATGATCCTTCCAAAATTCCAGATGGATCTGAAGCATTTTCTCCTTTCAAAAAAACCATTCTTATTACTTCTACTTTATTAAAAACAAATCCAACGATGTACCGTTTATATTCTTTTGGATCAAATGCTTTCATTTCTCCAGTATAATAAAATGTTGGTGCATTCCAATAAATTCCTTCACCAATTTTTTCGTCAGTGCTTAGAATGATTTTTCTAAGCAGTTGAACCATTTCCATTAAAGGATGATTCATTTTTTTTAAATATGCTGCTACTTTTTCAGGTTCTGAAATACCTAAAGTTAAGTTGGATTCTTTCTTCATTGTGTTATTTTTTAGCATCCAATTTTGCTAAAACAGCGTCCAATTGATTAAATCGATCCTCCCATAATTTAGTGAAAGGAGCTAACCATTCTTCTACTTCTTTCATTTTTTCTATTTCTAGTTGGTAAAATATTTCACGACCATTTTGCTCTTGCTTGAGTAATTGACATTCCGTTAAAATCTTTAAATGTTTAGAAACTGCTTGCCGCGATGTATCGAAATGTTCAGTGATCGCATTGGGAGTCATTGCTTGAATTGAAATCAATAAAATAATAGCTCTTTTTGGGTATCCATTTTTTCAAACATATTGCTCAAATAGTCGTCTTGTCCTTGAGTAATTACTGATAAAACAGGGTCATCGCTCGTTTCTTTTATCTCATAATCAACAATAAAATTCGTGTAATTTTTTAAAATGACTGATTTTATAAGTAATCATTCTTTTCAGTAAGTCAGTATTTATATCTTCTTATTTAAAAGAATTTATTATTTCATCACTCTTTTCCTTGTCGGGTAAGATCAATTTAATATTTCCATAATTCCAAGCATTAATGGCAAATTCAAAAATATCGTCGTAGAATTCTACATCATCAAAATCCCTTGCAAAAGGAGTGATAAATTGTTCTAGCAAAGTAGAATACTTTACGCCGTTATTTTTAACAATTTGTGAATTAGGGAACAGTTTTATTACTTTCTTTTTCATTTTATTATGCCAATCAATCATTAATCACTTCCTGTTTTTCTTTTTCCGCCTGCTTTTTCCACTCTTTTAACGTACTTCCTATTTTAGTCTCCTTTTTTGGTTTTTTAGGATCTTCAGCAGTTTCTTCTTTTTTAGCAGGACCAAATTCCATTTTCAATTCTTCCGTTTGTTGTTTGATCGGTTGATAGATTTTCACGGTTGTATCATTTTTAAACAGTCCAAATTCTGTTTTAAATATTGATTTAGCATCTTGTTTTGCAGCTTCTCTATTTTCTCGAGCTTGTTCTTTTTTGGCATTTTGATCCCATTCAATTGTCGGATTATCTAAATTACCAAACATGTGAATAAAAATGTGAACTCCTGTTCCATCGTCAATAACGGTTCCAAATTCTTCTTGACTTTTTTGTGTTTGAATTTCTCTAAAACGGAATTCGAAATGATAATCGATGTTATTTTCAAAATCATGTTCTCCGAACAATTCCATGTCCAATGCATTCGATTTGATGATCATTTTAGGGATTAATAATTTTCCATTTTGAATTAGAAACGTATTTTCAAGCGTTTCAAATTTCAAATCCAACAGTTTCTTTTCAAAATCGTTGATGTTGTTTTTACGAATAATCAATTTAGCAGATGAAGTTTTCATACTTTCTGTTATCGATTTAAACGTTGAAACATTCTTCAATCTACCACCAATAATTTTAAGTTGAATTTGTGATTTTATTGCTTTTTTATTAACACCCGTTTTTAAATCAAAAGGAGCTGAAAAGTCTAACAATACATGTGCTTTTCCAAATATATTATCTTCTGAAATGACTGTTTGTTCGAAATTATTCCATTCCCTAAACAGAGCTTTAAATTCGATATTATCGGACGCAAGTTGAGTTGAAATAGTGAAAATTTCAGGAGTTTTTTCTTCTATAGAAATCCCCCCACGAATATCTGCATTAGCATTTTGGACGGTTAAATTCGAAAATTGAATAACTCTTTTGTCGAATAACATTTCTCCCTGAAACTTCCTGAAATGATGTTTTTCGTATTTTACATCATTTGCGTTTAAATTGATATTTCCCAAAATGTTGTTCGGTAAAATCCAATCCTTTCCATTTGAAATTTGTTCTTCTTTTGTCTCAGCACTAAGGTCTTGAATGTCAATTAAATTAGCATTTACATTTACTGTAGCATCTAATTTGTCTTCATTTTTAAGGTATCCTATTATGTTTTTAAAAACACCATTCAAGCGTAAATCAGTTGAGCCAACATTTAAACTAATTTGATCTAAACCGATTTCATTGTCGCGCAGATAAATAGCACCATTTAATTTTTTAAAATACCGCTTGTCATCTTTCAGTTGTAAATTCACCCCATTTAAGGTTATGTCTCCTTCGCACTTTCTGACATTATAATCAGAAGATTCATCAGGAAGATAATTCATTTGTACATCAAATTCACTATTTACATCAACAAATCCGTCTATTTTTTCAACTACAGGAATTGTAAATAAACTTTGTAAAATTTGTAAATCGATGTTGCCTTTAGCTTTTCCTTGATAGATGGGAGAATCAAAAGAAGTTAAGGTTAATTCACCTTTAAAAGGACCTCCGATTGTAGAAAATGAAATATTTGAAAGTTTTAAAAACTCTTTTTCTTTTCCTCCTTTATTAGAATAATTTCCATTTAAAAAAATATTTTTGAGTTTTAGTCCTTTTGAAGGTTCTGTTAATTCACCTTTATTTACCCCAAAAGAGCAAATTATTTCAGGAGCTTCGACCGACTTTGTTTTTCCATTTATAGATACATCAAACTTAACAGAGCCAGAGCCATCATATTCTTTCACATTGTCTATAGAAGAATGAGAAATATTGTTGGCGACATCTTGCAATTCTAAATTTGAGGAATGGATTCGAAATTTTATATCTTCGGGAGTAATTTTACCATTAAAATCTAAAGGTAAATTAGCAATATACAAGACAGCTTTAGGAATTTGAACAACATTCGTTTCATTGTTTACTAAAAGATCTAAATCAAAAGCAGCAGGTTTGTTAGAAATTAACGTAATGTTTCCACTTTTTGCTTGCTTGATGTACAGATTACTTTTTGCATGCAGCGTAAATTTCTTATCAGAAAAGGCTCCATCTAAATCGAGGGAATTTAAAATTGTTGAATAATATTGTTCAGAAGTTGAGTTTTTATAGGAGAATCGAACGCACTCTAGGTCTACATTTTCAAGATTAAAATTAAACTTTGAATTAGCAGAATCTTTAGTTTCCTTTAAAATATCATAATTATTTACACCTTTTTCGTTTATTTTTAATTGGATCGTCCCAGGAGAAACTTCAATAGCTTTTACTTTGTAATTTTCTTTCCAGATATCTATCGGATTAAATTTTAATCGAATACGGTTTGAATATAAAAGTGTATCTTTTTTAGTTGAATTTTTATAAGTATCTTTAATAAAAACATCATTAAAATCAACAGATAAATTTGGGAATGACCCCCAAAAAGCTAAATCAACTTTCGAAACAGAAACTTTTGCTTTGATATGTTGATTCAATTCAGTGATTACGTATCCACATATATCGTCCTTAAAAACATATAATCCACTAGAAATGAGTATTACCAAACCAAGTAAAACTCCAAAAAACCAGATTCCAATTTTAATGAGACGCTTTTTCATAGTTAAAGTAAAAATAGGAAAAAAGCATATAAATAAAGACTTATCGCTTTAAACTTATGAACGCGATAATGTTGAGTTTGTTTCAACTAAAATTTCAAAAAATGAAATAATTGACTTTTTTATTATTCAAAATGGTGAAGATTATGAATCTGTTGAATTAATCATCGTTAACAGATGGTGAAATCTGGTTTACCAGAACATCAACTATAAGAATGAATGGAATGTTAAAGACATATGTGGGAATAAATTAACAAATGGAACTTACTTCTATACAGCTACTCCAAAAAGTGAAAATATTCGTATTATGACCATGAAAAAACACAGTATACTGCTCTTGGATTTATTCAAATAGTTGAGTGATTTTTGTGATGAGACGCAATGATATTTGCTTGATTGTACAAATCATTAATTAAGTTTATATTAAGAATCTCTCTATCACTTGTTAAAATTGGTATTCTAATACATTTTCTGTATTTTTGTATTCTAAAATAAGAATAGATACATGAGTTTACTTACAGTTGGTAGTGTTGCGTTTGATGCAATTGAAACGCCTTTCGGAAAAACAGATAAAATAATTGGTGGAGCTGGTACTTATATCGCCCTTTCTGCAGCATTTTATGAGTCAAATCAAAAAATAGTTTCAGTTGTTGGAGATGATTTTCCAAAAGAAATGTTGGACAAATTAGCTTCTGTTGGAGTTGATTTAGAAGGTTTACAAATCAAACAAGGTGAGAAAACTTTTTTCTGGTCAGGTCGTTACCATAATGATATGAATTCTCGTGACACATTGGTTACTGAATTAAATGTCCTAGAAAACTTTGACCCAATTATTCCTGAAAGCTACCAAGGAGTTGATTATTTAATTCTTGGAAATTTAAGTCCTCAAGTTCAAAGAAGTGTAATCGAAAGATTAGAGAAACGTCCGAAGTTAATCGCGATGGACACGATGAATTTCTGGATGGATATTGCGTTGGACGAATTGAAAAAAACAATCAAATTAGTTGATGTTTTAATTATCAATGATGAAGAAGCTCGTCAACTTTCTGGAGAATATTCTTTAATGAAAGCTTCGAAAGTAATTCGTGCGATGGGTCCAAAATATTTGATCATCAAAAAAGGAGAACACGGAGCATTGTTGTTCAACGAAGATAAAGTTTTCTTCGCACCTGCTTTACCATTAGAAGATGTTTTCGATCCAACTGGAGCTGGAGATACTTTCGCTGGTGGATTTATTGGATACATAGCAAGTACAGATGATATTTCTTTTGATAATATGAAACGTGCGATCATTAATGGTTCTGCAATGGCTTCATTCTGTGTTGAGAAATTTGGAACTGAAAAATTATTAACTATAACAAAACAAGATATTGAAAATAGAATTGAGCAATTTGTTGCTTTAGCTAATTTCGACATGGTACAAACAACTGTAGGTTAATCCCTAAATTTTCTGCAATATGGCAAAAATGACTTTTTTAGACGAATTGAAAACGTTAGTAGCAACTGAAAATGCACTTTCTGTTAGTCGTGATGTGAATGAATTGAGAACACGTTTTGATGATTATGTGTTAGAAGACGAAAGAAAAAAACAAGTAGCAGTTCTAGAAGCGAAAGCGAACGGTGAGAATGTTGAATTCGAACGTGAAGACGACCCAATTAGAGATGAGTTTTACGTAGTTTATTCAGAATATAAAGAAAGAAGATCAGTAGCTGTTGCAACAAAAAATGCCTCGCAAAATGAAGCTTTACGTCAAAAAATGGCGTTGATATCTCGTTTACGCGATGTAATTGAAAAAGAAGAAAATATAGGTGCAGCTTTTAGTGCGTACAAAGAAATTCACGAATCATGGAAACAAGTGAGTGATATTCCTCGTGAACACAGAGATGATATACAAGCTCAATATTCTCGTTTGTTGGAAGACTTCTTCTACAATATGAAAATATACCGTGAATTAAAAGACCACGATTTACACAGAAATCAACAAGTTAAATTAGAATTGATTCAACAAATTCAAAATTTAATGAATGTTGAGTCTGTAAAAGAAGTTGAAAAATCAATCAAAACACTTCAAAACGAATGGGAAGGTACTGGTCCCGTTGGTCGTGATGGTTGGGAAAACATGAAGAAATCTTATTTAGATTGCGTTCGTGCAGTGTATGAAAGAATCAACAATTACCACAACGAACGAAGAAACGCTCAACAAGATAACATTGAGAAAAAACAAATTTTATTAGATAAATTAAAATCTATTTGTGTAGATCTTTCTTCTTTAAAATCAGTTAAAGAATGGGAAGATATTACTAAGGAGATTTTTGAAATTCAAGGTGTTTGGAAATTAATTGGATTTGGACCTAAAAAAGAGAACGAAGAAATTTGGTCTTTGTTTAGAGCTGAATGTGACGCATTTTTCGCTTTGAAGAAAGAATTTTTTGATGAATTAAGAAGTGGTTTTGATGCATTGGCAGAAGCAAAACAAAAATTGATTGATAAAGCTGTTGTTTTAAAATCTTCTACGGATTGGAAATTGGCAGGTGAACAATTAATTCAATTGCAAAAAAACTGGAAAAATATCGGTAACGCTGGTCAACGAAATGAACAACGTTTATGGAAAGAATTCAGAAGTGCATGCGACGAATTTTTCAATGCAAAAACAGCTCATTTTGCGGAACAAGATAAATTGAATGAATCAAATTTAGCAGGTAAACTAGAATTAATTGCGAGAATTGAAGGATATAAAATACCTGAGGATAAGAAACAAGCAATTTCTGATTTAAAAGGTTTTTCTACAGAATTCAACGATCTTGGAAAAGTACCAATGGCGCAAAAAGATGTTATTTACAATTCATATAAAACAGCGCTTGATGCTTTGTATACTGCCTTGAAATTAGAAGGAGCAGAAAAAGAACAAGTCATGTTTCAAGCTAGAATTGATACTTTTCAAGCAAGTCCAAATGCTGGAAAATTATTAGACAAAGAAAAAATGGATTTGCGCCGTCAAATTGATTTGATCAAACAAGATGTTACGCAATACGAAAACAATTTAGGCTTTTTCAAGAATTCTAAAGGAGCGAATGCTATGAAAGAAGAAGTTGAAAAGAAAATTGAGCAATCAAAACGTAAAATTGAAGAAATTTCACGCAAAATTAAGATGATTCCGAATGAAATAGCCATGAGTGAGAATCGCAAACACGAATGAACATTTTGAAGGCGTATTCAATATGACCATTAAAAAAAAATTTTACATATGAATAAATCGATCAATGTACTTCTTGTGTTTTTAGCAATTCCAACGATGGTACTTTGCATTTTCGTTGGAATGAATTTGCCAATTGAGTTTTTAAAAACGTCTGGAGCTCAACTTCCATTCCGCTTTGAAATTTTTCTCACCATCGGAATTCTCTTTTTCGTAATTATATTACGAAGAAGTACAAAAAGATGGATGGGTGTTAAAATGGTTAGTCAAACTGAAAAATACAAATGGAACGAAGCAATGAGTTCTGAAAGAAAAAACCGAGTTTATTTGTATCAATCTTTAGAATCAGCTTTAATGCTTTTTGCCGCAATTTCATTTTATACTGTTTGTAAGGATGCTTGGTTACCTGCTACAGCGGTTATGTTCGGGACAATTGACAATCTTTTGTTCTTGTTTATGGGGAAATTCAAAAATATTTATAGAGTTGGATTAACCTCAAAAGCGATTGTAGTAGCTGATAGAGATGTAATTGTTCTTTATTATACAGGATTGAGAAAAGTGACAATGCACCAACAAACCATCTTTTTCGATTATATTAAAGATTTACAGATTTCGTTTCCTATTAATTGTATCGATGAAAAGAACAGAACGAATTTTAAAAACAATTTAGAAGCTCAATTGGACAGAGATAAAGTGTTTTTTTCTGACGATGTAAAAGCTTTGTAATTTATTTCATCCAAATAATCTCGAAATACACTTTGAAAAAATTTCTACTTAGTTGTTTTTTACTGGTGTTTGGTTGGACAATTCTTGCTCAAACTGAAATTCGTAAAACAGTCCTATTAGATACAATTTCAGATAGTAATTCTCAATTATCTCGTACTTTTCTTCCAACTGGAGGATTGGTTTCCTATTATTTTTGGGAAGAGGATACTTTGGGTTTTATTTTAAAAAATGAGATACAAAAGCCATTTCTTCAAAACTATTCAATTACTTGCTCTCCATCAATATTAAAGAAAGATTCTGTTTCATATAGTGATTTATTAAGCATAATAAAAGTTTATGCAAACGATGAAACTAAAAATAACAACAAGAATTATTTTGAAATTAAATACAAGAATCAAAGCAAAAATTTTCATTTCCCTCTAAAACGAGAAGCTACATCGAAAAGGGAAAGCGTAATCCAAATAAATACAAATGGAGTTTGGACAAGTAAAAAAAGAAAAAGTGTCATTTATATATCTGTTAGTTCTGATAATAAATGGAAGTTTTACAAAACGAGTGATTCAATTCAATTATCTAAAGACAATGTCAATATTCTTTCCAATGGTCAATACATTGTCTATACTTACCTTAAAGAGGATTCCAAAAAGATTATTAAAGAAGAAGTTTTTACGTATTCAGGAGAAAATGTAACCAATTATTTTTTGACAGTAAAATCAATGGATCCTAAGCGAGTAATTGTATTTGCCAATGGATATAGGGGATATCAAAGAGAAAGAGATGAAAGTGATAATTTAGTTCTTAATAAGGATAAATTTTATTATTGGTTTAAAATTGATAATCAATTTATCGATAGAATAAAACCTGATGCTTCCTATTTTATAGATGGAAATTTCAGTATCAAAACCTCTAACCATAGATCCAATTCAAACTTTTTAATTTGTTACGTAAGATCGACAATATTATTCAGGAAATCGTGGAATAAAAAACAAATAGGAGAAGCAGAAAAAGTACAAAATTTAAATGTAGAAGGATTTTCTTTTAGGAAAGAACAAGGGAAAATAGCAGGAAAAGCCTTTTTAGATGCATTGTGCAACTCTCCAGCCTGTCAACAAACAAAAGACACTGTTGATGTTGTCTGTCACAGTATGGGTTATGCCTATTCTCTCGGATTTATTGAAGAAATAAAAAGTAAAGTTGTCTTCGGGAAATTTTACATTCTTGCCCCAGAAAATGCATCTGCTGATAGTACTGATTGGAAGTTGTTTGAAGAAGTTTGGCAATATGGAAGTAATGAAAAGGATCCTATTTGGGAACAAGATGGAATCGCAAAACAAGTTGCCGTAAAAGGAATAGAAACAATTTCTCCAGATAAAGGTGGAAGAATTTATTTTCCAGTTGATTGGCCTAAAAGAAATTTTATTGATTCTCACATGCTCTATAATTTTGATTGGATATTTGATTGTATTTCAAAAGGAGAAAAAGGGTATATTTATTAATATTCTATAAACACACTGTTTAGATAAACTGCATAGGTATAACTACCCATAAAAATAGTTTTTTCAAGATTTTATATTTATTTTTAAAATCAATACACTGTCATAAAATAAACTACTATACTTTTAACAAAAATCATACATGACAAGTATAAAACAAATGATCAATCATAAAACGGGAAGTAGTGATGAAGAAGTTTTTAAAGAAAAATTTCTAATCAGTTGTCTGACAATTGGCAGTCTTTTCTTTTTAACTTTTTCATTTACAAATTTCATAATTGACCAAAAATTTGGTTTTTATTTTATGCTTTTCGGAGGACTTATAGAAACACTCTTTTTATTTTTATTCTTGTATAAAAAAGTCAATTTTACTAGTACAGTTAATATTGGTCTAATAAATGGTGGGATTTTTATGATTTTAGATGCTGCTTATTCAGGCGGTATTTTTTCATCAGGAATGCCTTGGATCATACTTTTCCCTTTTCTTTCATTTTTTTTACTTGGAAATAAAACATCTACCAAAATATGGATTGTGATAAGTATTCTTGTCATTTTACTATTTGGATTGTATAACTATTTTTACAAAACAAACCCTCTTACAGAAATTCAAGCTTTAGATCACATGGTTTCCTATGTTGCTTTAATTTTAATCATGTTTATTTTAACTTTTGTTTTTGAAAGTAAAAAACAAGAAAAAATAATTCAAGGAGAGAAACAATTTAGAATTATGTTTGAAGAAGCTCCAATCGGAATAACTATTTTTAATTCAAACAATGGAGGTATTAATGACTTAAACCAAAAATATTCTGAAATTGTTGGTAGAAGTAAAAAGGAAATTAAAAAAATTGGCTGGGAAAAATTTACACACCCAGACGATCTTCAAATGGATTTAGAGAAAATGGCTCAACTTGAAAGAGGAGAAATATCTGGATTTAAATTAGAAAAAAGATACATAAAGCCAAATGGATCAATTGTTTGGGTGGACATGAGTGTCACTATTTTCAAAACAATAAAAAGAGAAAAAAATAATTATATGTGTATGATTGAAGATATTACACAGCGTAAATTAATGGAAGAAAAGCAGTTAAAAGATAGTCAAATGTTAGAGAAAAAATCTCGAATATTGGCAAAACAAAACGAACAGTTAAATGATTTTTGTGACATTGTTTCTCACAATTTAAGAGCTCCACTAGCGAGTATTTCTATGCTGACAGATTATATAGAAAGATGTGAAGATGAAGAAGAAAAACAAGAAATGGTTTCTAAAATAAAGCCTGTTGCACATAATTTAAATGAAATTTTTAATGAATTAGTAGAATCCCTTCAAATTGAACAAGATCATTCAATTCAATCAGATCACAATATTTTGAGTGAAGTTATTGAAAAAATAAATAAGCGTTTTGAAATTGAAATTGAATTACATGGAGTAGAAATACACTTAGATATTGATGAAACTCCTTCGATTTATTTTCCCTATATCTATTTAGACAGTATCCTTTCAAATTTAATCAGCAATTCTATAAAATATAAGTTTCCAGAAAGAAAGCCGATTCTGAAAATTGCCACAAAAATTGAAAATGATTCCATTATTTTATCAATAACAGATAATGGTTTAGGTCTTGATTTATTTCGACATAAAAATAATCTCTTTAAAATTCGTAAAGTCTTTCATGATCATCCTGATGCAAAAGGTTTTGGTCTTTATATTTCGAAAAAACAAATAGACGCTTTAGGAGGAAGAATCTGGATTGAAAGCACTCCAAATATTGGATCGACCTTCTTTGTAGAATTTATTAATCAAAAAAATAATTAGAATGTTTAAACTTACTTTAATCGAAGACGATGAAGTGATTGTCTACTTGACAAAAAAAATTATCAAAGAGTCAGGAAATTCTGAATTATTAAATGTTCTCAGTAACGGAAAACGAGCTCTTGAATATTTTGAAGAAAATGTTAAAAATGAAGAATTATTACCAGATATTATCTTCTTAGATATTTCTATGCCAGTAATTGATGGTTGGCAATTTTTAGACGAATTTCAAGTAATTAAAAATAAAATAACGAAACCAATTTCTATCTATATTACAACCTCATCGATTTCTCATTCAGATATTGAAAGAGAAAAAAAATGTAATTTAATTAGTGATTTTATAATTAAACCCATTACCTTAGAAAACTTCAATAATATCATTGATTCATGTAACTGATTTAATACCTGAATGATCCTGTTAAAAAAGATAAAATACATTTCATATTCATTGATCATTTGGTTTGTATCACATTCTATTTATCTCCTTATTGATGGTTTAAATAACTCTAATCAGAAAGCAGATATTGCTGTTATTTTAGGGAATAAAGTAAATGAAGATGGAACGTTGTCTGAAAGATTAAAAGCACGGATGAGTTGTGGATTAGAATTGTATAAAAAAGGACAGGTTAAACAAATACTCGTAAGTGGAGGTTTAGGAAAAGAAGGACATTACGAGGGCACAAAAATGAAAGAATATTTACTTAAAAACCATGTTCCTGATTCGGTAATATTTGTTGATAACAAAGGGAATAATACACAATTAACCGTTCTAAATACTTTAAAACTACAGAAGAGAATTCATTTTAAAAGTATCATAGTTGTTTCCCAATATTATCATCTTACTCGAACTAAAATGCTTTTCAAAAAAGTAGGGTTTAACAACGTAAAAAGTTCTAGTCCAACTTATTTTGAAATAAAAGATTTTTATTCCATTTTTAGAGAATTTTTTGCTTTTTATTTGGAGTTGTTTTAGGGTTTATATTATTTTTAAGTGCTAAAATTATAATTCAAATTAAATCATGATTACAATAATTCACAGCCCAGAAAGGGCGTAATATATTAACATTGGGCAAAGCCCAATGGATACAAATCCCACGTAACTAAAAGCCCTGAATGGGCATAATATTCTACATTAATCTCATATATATTACACCCCTTC
>CANJKA010000116.1 GCA_947474675.1 Flavobacteriales bacterium | reverse complement strand
TTGAAATTAAAAAGTTTTGGGTTTGGTTTAAAAAGAATGAAAAAACATTCAAAGAATTTCAAAAAAATCCAGACACAGTTTTAACACATATTTTAGATGCAGCCATGGAAATAAATCCAGGATTAGCAATTGAATTAGAACCGCCTGTTAAAGGAATTATCAATTTTACTTTTTCAGCTAATGGAGATCCAGAATTACTTTCTGTTGTTCATGAAATTATTAAAAGAGCACCAAAAATAAAAGGTTGGAATTTCATTGAATTGACTCAACAACTTTCATTAGACATAATTAAAACAAAAATTATAGAAATTGACAAAAAGAAATTTGATCCCAATACTTTAAAATTTAAATCTTTTGAAGAAGGAGATAAAATTGAGTTAATCATCTACGGAAAAGGTATTTCAAGTTGTAATTACAATGATATTTCCTATAAATTCTTGAATCTTATCAATCAAATTTTAGGAGAATACAATTGTGCTACAAAAATTAGTCAAATTGAATACATGGAAATGCCTAAAGACAAAAAATTACTTGCAGAATTGAAACCGTTATTAGAATTGGCTGATTATGTAGAATTATTTTATAAAGTTAGAAAGTGATAATTAATTGTGCTAATTAATTTAAGGTCTGTAACTCTTTAATTTCAAGTGAACAACTAAAAAATCTATTAACTGTCAAGACTTTAAACTTAGGAAATATTATAATCGGCACACTAAAAGCACAACCTAAAAATATATAAATCATACGATTACAACATCGAAACATCTTAAGACAAAAGTAAATCTTATATTTTAATATGATCTTAAATCCGTTTACCCTAGAAAAACATCATTAACAATTCTTAACTATAATTCCAACAAAAAAACAAATTCTCTGCTTAGTTTTACTTTCAATTAAAAACGAAAAATGACTAGAAGAAGAAAAATAATAAAACGATTCCTCTGGTCATTTTTTCTTCTTTTTTTAATTATGAATTTTGTCGCTTTTTTTCATGCCTATAAATTCACTCATTTTTCAGAAAACTCTATTAAAAAATCAGATGAATCTGCAAAACTTTCAATGTTCGGAAAGCTGAAAACACTTGCTTTTGGAATTGATAATCCTCGACCAAAAATTGAGTATTATCCAAAACAAAAATACACGACCTTTACATTAAACAGCAACAAAAAAATTGAATGTTGGAGCATAAAAACTGCAAAACCAAAAGGAACAATCATATTATTTCATGGTTACGGAGGACAAAAAGCGTCAATGCTTGACAAATCAGATGTCTTTTTGAAATTAGGTTTCAATACTATGCTAGTAGATTTTATGGGTTCTGGGGGATCAGAAGGAAATCAAACTACTATTGGATATTTAGAGGCGGAACAAGTTAAATCCTGTTATGAATATTTGCTTTTAAATGGAAAGAAAAACATCTATTTAATGGGAACATCTCTAGGAGCTGTCGCTATTATGAAAGCGTTAGACGATTATCAGCTAAAACCAAAAGGAATCATTTTGGAATGTCCGTTTGGAACAATGTACAAAACGGTTTGTGCTCGATTTAAAACCATGGGTGCACCTACATTTCCAATGGCTGGACTACTCGTTTTTTGGGGTGGAGTTCAAAATGGTTTTTGGGCATTTGGACATAACCCTTCTGAATATGCGAAAAACATTCACTGCCCTACTCTACTTTTATATGGTGAAAAAGATCCAAAAGTCAGCCGAAGTGAAATTGATGAAATATTTCTAAATTTAAAAGGGGAAAAGCAATTAAAAACATATTCAAAATCTGGACATGAAAATTACTTACTTAAATATCAATCTAAGTGGACGAAAGATATTATTACATTTCTTCAATAAAAACTATATTTGAACTGAAATTTTAAATACATGAACGATCATCCAATCATATTATTCTTTTTTTATACTGTAATTTCTATCCCTTTAATAATTACGCTAATCATATTTAGATGGTTATATAAATCAAAATTTAAAAAATCAAGCTTTATATTTTTAATTACTGCTTCATTTTTAATGGCTTATACATTATATACTTCTTATTTCCCTTCAGATAGTAAATTTATAGATCAATATAATTATTATGGCGAATTAGATTTTCCGTCTTCAGGAAAAATAATTAAAAAACAAACAAGTGAATACGATGAATTTGGAGATTGCTCACAATATATCGTATTCATAACAAATAAAACTGATTTCTATAAAACACTAAAATCAATTCAAGGAAATAAAAAATACACGTGTGATACTTTTCCATATCGATTTAATTTAGGTTCGGATTCATTAAAAAAACAATACAATGAGTCAGAATTTACAAAATCGTTTACATTTAGAAGTAAAAATCAAGATAAACTTGTTATAATAGGATTTAATGAAGAGAAAAAGTTAATTCATTCTGAATATTCTACTTGGTGAGCAAATTAAAAAAGCGATAAAATACATATGAAAACATTATATATACTCTTCTTTTTTTTAAATCCATCTTTCTTTTTTTTTGGTCAACAAAATAAAATTTGCTTCACAATTGACGATTTACCCGTTGTCAACTATGGTATTTCAGATACGAATTTTCAAAAAAATATTTTTTCAAAAATGATTATTTCCTTCAATAAAAACAAAATCCCAGCGATTGGTTTTGTGAATGAACATAAACTTTATACGAATGATACACTAAATTCATTTCAAACTCAATTACTAAATCAATGGGTTACCAATGGCTATGAATTAGGAAATCACACCTTCTCTCACATCGACTATAACTCTTCTAATTTAAAAGAATATACTACTGATCTTGAAAGAGGTGAATTAATTACGAAAGAAATTCTTACCCAAAATCATCAGTGTTTAAAATACTTCAGACATCCTTTTTTACATGTTGGAAATACAAAGGGAAAAGCAGATTCTCTTACAGAATATCTCGCGAAAAAAGGATATATTATAGCTCCAGTAACCTTTGATTCAGACGATTACATTTTCGCTTCGGCTTATCAAAAAGCGTATGTAAAAAATGACACGCTTATCTTAAAACAGATTGGTAAAGATTATATAACTCATTTACAAAGCAAAATACACTTCTACGAAAAGCAATCGAACACTTTATTTGGAAGAAATATTCGTCACATTTTACTGCTTCATGCAAATCTATTAAACGCTGATTATATGGATACAATTGCAAAGTTATTTATTGATAGCCAATATGACTTTATAAATCTTGACAAGGCTATAAAAGATGAATTATACAAAACCGAAATTACTGTTTATGGAAGATGGGGGATTTCTTGGATTGATAAATGGGCTCTTTCAAAAGGATATACAAAAGATTTTTTTAAGGATGAACCTACAATTCCAGTTTATATAGAAAACTATAAATAACAAATTTAAATTAGTGAAAATCTAATAGTATATTTACCGTTATACTTTAAGAATTTCAAAATGAAAATCATCAAAAATATAATCCCCATTATTCTTCTAATTATAATTAGTAGTTGTTCAAATAGCGAACCTAAAAACAAACTTACAATCCCTAAAAAAGGATTTGAATTTCAGATCTATCAAAGAGAAAGCTTTAAAATCCCTAGTACGAAAGGAAATATTATTTGTCATATTGATGATATAACTCAAAGTCAAGTTTATCTATCTATTTCCGAAAATGAAAACATTTTTTTTCAAAAATCAATCCATGAAGGAGAAGATTATCTTTTTAAGTTTGAAACAGAAAGCTATAAAATAGAGTGTATTCAATTAATCAACATATTGATAGGTAATGATTATGGTATTTTTAAAATTTCTACTAATTCTGTAAAATCAAAGCCTGAAAAAATATCAAATGAAACTGAAAAAATTGAAAAACTAATTCAAACTGTTAGAGAATCAGGAATTACATTCATTAGAAATGGTGCTGAATACACTTCAATAGAAGCTGCTGATCACATAACAATGAAATGGGAAAATGCCAAATCTGAAATTAAAACAGTAGATCAATTCATTCAAAATATTGCATCAAAATCTTCTTCAACAGGCAACGTTTATCAGATTAAATTGAAAGATGGAACGATTATAAATGCTGAAGACTGGTTAAAGAAGCAATTATAATAAAAAAAATAACAGTTTAAACTAAAAAAAAATAATTAATTTCAACCTAAAAAAACTTAAACAAGTAAAAATATTTAATTCTAATGAAAACATTTTACCTAATATCTCTTATTTCTCTTTTAATATCTTGTCAAGAAAAGACGAATAAATCTTCAAAAACTGAATCAGAAAAAACAAAAGTGCTTAATCTCGGGATTTTCCATATGGGAGAAACAATGGATGAACACTCAACAAATTATGATGAATTAGAAAAAAAGAATAAAGCGGACATTAATGAAGTCTGTCGACTAATTTCACAATTTAAGCCTACTCTTATTTTCGTTGAAACCGATCCTAGAAACAATAATAAATTAAATCAAGCTTATTTACAATACCTAAAAAATTCAACTCTAGCAACTACTTATTCAAAAAATGAAATTCAATTATTAGGCTTTGAAATAGGTAAACTTTCCAACACAAAAAAAATTCTAGGATTTGATCATCGACTTGGATATAATTATGATTTAAGTGAAGTTGCAAAAAATGAAAATTGCACTGATTATTTTGAGATCGAAAAACAATTAGAAAAAGAAGATAAAAAACATCCATTAAAAGCGTCATTAAAAGAAACATATTTAGATATAAACACTCAGAAATATTATGATTTATTGATAAACTTCAACGCTGATTTACTTCTTTATGCAAATTCGAAAGATGGTTTTGAAGGAGCTGATGAAGCTTCAAAATTTTATCAAAGAAACTTAAGAATGTTCGCAAACATCAACAAAATAAAAACCAAAAAAACGGATAGAATTCTAATTATTGCTGGAGCAACACATTCAGCTTTCCTCAATGATTTCATGAGAAGGAGTCCGAAATATCAAGTTGAGAACCTTTCGGATTACTTGAAATAAAACATTAAATCTTCTTTTTTAAAAAATAAATTTGGATTATTAAAATAAAATCAGTTATCTTTGTAAGTGAACGCTTACTTATTAAAAATGAAAACTCAAATATCCGATCGTCAATTCGAAATTATAGAAGCTACAGGAAAGATTTTAACTACATCTGGAGTCAGTGGTTTGACTATAAAAAATCTAGCTAAGGAAATGAACTTTACTGAAGGAGCGATTTACCGTCATTTTAAAAGTAAAGAAGATATTATTGTTGCGATGATTGAATATTTGGCTGAAAACATGGAAGAAAGATATTCTAAAGTGCTATCAAAAGATAAAACGAATGAAGAGAACCTTGTTAATTTATTCAATGATCAATTTAGATATTTCCAAAACAATTCTCATTTTGTTTCTGCTGTATTTTCAGATGGTTTCATGGAAGAAAGTATAAAAATAAATGAAGCAATTTTAAAAATAATGGCAATTCGAATGAAATACATTAAACCTTTAATCGAGGAAGGTCAAAAAACAAATTCATTCACGAATGCTATCTCTTCAGATCAAATGCTACACATATTAATGGGTTCTACTCGATTGTTAATGTATAAATGGAGAGCAAATGAATTTCAATTTAATCTTTTATTAAAAGGAGAAGAAATGATAGAATCTGTCCTTACTTTAATTCGAACAAATAATTCAAAATAAAAAAATCTAAAAATACAATCATGAAAAAATCAATTTTTATAGATGACTTCCTAAAAATGGTTCAAATAACTATAAAAGGAAATACAAATAGAAGAAACTAAAAATGTATTAATAAAAAATTTCAAAAATGAAAACAACAATAATTTCAATATTCACTTTTAGTATTCTTTTAATAGGTTGTGAAAACAATTCAAAAAAAGAAAATAAACCAAAAGTAGAAAACGAAGAACATGAGCATTCTGAAAACACTAAAATCGAATTAAATAATGGCGGAAAATGGGCCGTAAAACCTGAAATGCTTGTCCATATTCGAATCATGGAAACAGAAGTCAATTTATTTAAAAAATCTGAAACAAAGGATTACAAATTACTCGCTAAAAAATTACAAGAAAACATTGAATCTTTAACATCAAACTGTACAATGACGGGGAAAGCACATGATGAATTGCATAAATGGCTTCTACCTTATATTGATTTAGTTACCGATCTTTCAGACGTATCAGACAAAACTTCAGAAATGAAAAATTATGAAAATATTGAAGCTTCCTTTAAAACTTTTAATCAGTTTTTTAATTAAACTGAAATTGAATTTAAAGCTTAAACATTCTTAATATGAATAACTTAATAAAAGTCCGAAAATTTATTTTAAAGTCATTTATTTTCTTTTCTTTGTTGATACCTGCACAATCGACAAAAGCACAAGAGTCTAAAAACTTTGCCTCGTTAACTGAAGTTTTAGAACTTGTGAAAAATAATAATTCCTTGTTCAAAAACGCGGATTTTCAAACACAATTAGCAGAATTGACCCGAAAAACAGCTGTAGGAAATGTACTTAATCCTCGAATTCCAACTTCTTTTCAATCAATTGATAATGTAAATCAACAAGTGAGTTATTTACCTGGAGCGGCATTTGGCATGCCTGCTGGAACTTTTAAAGAAGTAACGATGGGTCAGCAATATATTTCAACGTTGAATATTCAACCTCAATTTGATTTATTCAATATGGCTAATATTGCTCAAATTAAAACAGCAAAAATAAATGAGCAATTGGTTGAAAATCAGAATCAGATGAATGAACAAATTCTATTTGATAAAATCAATAGTATTTATTCTAACATCCTATCATTCAATGCACAAAAAGAAACAATTCTTGAAAATATTGTAACAGCTGAAAACATTTTAAAAATTACTCAAAATAAGTTCAACGAAGGAATCTCAAGAAAACAAGAATTAAACGAAGCAGAGGTCAACTTGATAAATCTTCAAGATAAATTAGAACAAATTGAAATGAATACAAAAATTCAATATCAAAGTTTAAACTTATTCTTCGAAAATTTGATCTCTCCTACTCTACTTCAATCGCTTTGGGATGTTCAAAAACAAGATTCAGTTGTAAAAACGAACAATCAATTGATGGTTCAAAACGCAGCTTTACAAACTCAAATGGCTGAACAAGAATACAAGATTTTAAAATATCAAAACATTCCCGTTGTGTCTTTTACATCTAATTACAATTGGCAAAACTTGAGCAATGATCGATTCTTTTCAAAGAATTCTAGTTGGATTAATTACAATTATGTTGGTCTAAAAATAACGTATGACTTACCAACAACCGTTCTCAAATTATCGAATGCTAAAAGCAAATCCTTTCAAGCAGAAATCTTAAAAAATAATGCTGAACATAGTCTGAAAGAAGCCGAAAGCAAAAACAATCAATTGATTTTAGAATATGAAAAAGCGACCAAACAATTGCTCAATTTTCAAAAAATTTATGAACTCAAAAAAGATACCTACGAGAAAAATTTCAATCAATATTCTGAAAACATTTTACCTTTAGACAAGCTTCTAATTTCTCAAAATGACTTAATTATGAGTAAATTAAATATTATCTCTGCTCTGGCAAACATAGAATTTACAAAAAATAGAATCGACATAAATAATAGATATTAATATGAAGTACATAGCCCTTTTCGCACTCGCTTTAACGCTTTTTTCTTGTAGTAATAAAGCGGAAGAAGTAAAACCAATTATCCAAGACATCAACGAATTAGTATTCGCATCTGGTGAATTAGAATGGGATAATGCCTACAATTTAACGGCACAAACAGATGGGATTCTGACAAATGCTGATTTTGAAATTGGAAATAAAGTTTCAAAAGGAACTGTACTTGCAAAGATTGACAATCAACTAAATAACATCAATTCTGAAATCTCTCAAGAGCAAATCCAAATTTCATCTGAAAACTTGACTTCCAGTTCTCCTGCTTTACAACAAATTCAACAAAACATACAATTTTCTGAAAGTAAATACCAACAAGACAAATCTCAAGCAGAACGCTATCAACGTTTATTTGAAAGTCAAAGTATTGCCAAAGTTGAATATGAAAACATGCAATTAACAGCGAAAAACTCACTGTCACAACTGAACGCTTTGAAAAGGCAATACGCTCAAATTGAACAACAAGCTAAACAACAATTCATTTCTACGAAAGGTCAATTGAAAAATAACCAGGTAATTCAAAATTACAACAACATTGTAGTAACAGAAAATGGAACGATCATTAAAAAAATGAAAACTACGGGTGATTTTGTTAAAAAAGGAGATGTAATAGCAACGATAGCCAACGAACAAAAAGTTGAAGCTAAATTAAACGTAGACGAAAACAGTATTGGAAAAGTGAAAATTGGTCAAAACGTTTACATAAAACTAAACACGAACAAAACACTGGTTTACGATGGAAAAATTACCGAAATTCTTTCCGCTTTTGATGAACAAAATCAATCTTTTATCTGTAAAGTAACTTTTGACAAACCGATGAACTCTTCTCTTTATGGCACACAACTAGAAGCAAACATTTTAGTCGGAAACAAAAAAAAAGCATTATTAATTCCCCGTTCATTTGTAGGCTTTGGTAACATTGTCAACGTTAAAGGTTCTAAGAAAAATACGGTTATTAAAACAGGGATCATTTCATCCGATTATATTGAAGTGACTGGCGGATTGGATAAAAATGCGGTTTTAATTCCTTTAAAACATTAAAGATGGATATCAATTATAAAATTGCCAAAACATATATATTCTCAAACAAAAAACTGACTGCAGTTGCTGTTTTGGGAGTCGTATTAGGAATGTCGATTTATATTTTCATGAACTGTATGATGGTTGGATTTAATAAAAGTTCCAATACATCTATTTTCAAATCGACTTCACACATTCGCGTTTACAAAGAAGATCAAATCAGTAAATCATTGATTGAAAAGGATGGAAATTCTAAAAATCTCATCATTAACCCAAAAGTTGTTCCTTCTAACAATACGATCATCAATCCAAACATGATCAGTCAAATCATTTCGAAGATCGAAAAAGTTACAGTTGTTACTCCACAAGTCAATACGAATGTATTTTACAACAACGGGAAATCACAAATATCAGGATTGGCAACCGGGATCAAACCAGATGAGGCGAATCTGATGTACAACATAAAATCCTTTATGGTGGAAGGAGATTTCGATGTTTTGAAATCAAATCCAAATGGAATTCTAATTGGAAGTGGAATAGCGGAAAAAATGAACTTAGCCGTTTCAGATAACTTAAACCTCAATTCTTCAAAAGGAGTCAATAGAACATTTAAAGTTGTAGGAATTTTCAAAACGAATAATTCAAACACGGATAAAACAAAGTCATACATCAATTTTTCTGCAGCTCAACAATTGTTAAAAGAAGGAAATTCATTCGTAACAGATATCAATGTAAACATTACAGATCCAGAAAATGCAGAAGTCATCGCAGACAAAATAACTCGAATTACAGGTTACAAAGCAGAAGGTTGGAAACAATCCAATGAAACCTTAATGGCGGCTAATAAAATGCGTAAAATCATCATTACATTCGTTTCCTTAACCATTCTTTTGGTCGCAGGATTTGGAATTTACAACATCCTTAACATGACCGTTTCTCAAAAAATAAATGACATTGCCATTTTAAAAGCAATGGGATTTAAAGGAAAAGATGTGATCCGTATTTTCGTTACTCAAGCATTATCAATCGGATTAATGGGAGTTTTTGGAGGTATTTTGATGGCTACTTTACTAATTACAATCCTAAAAAACGTCTACATTGGAGGAGATATTGGTTATTTTCCAATAGATTATGAACTTGAAAAATACATTCAAGGAATAGTCATTGGTTTAATAATAACCTTTTTAGCAGGATATTTCCCCGCGAAAAAAGCAGCCAATGTAGATCCAGTTAGCATTTTAAGAAAATAAGAAATGGAAAATATACTGTCAACTCGAAACGTCAATAAATTCTTTTACGATCCAATCGAATTTCATGCATTAAAAAATATTGAATTTGATGTGAAAAAAGGAGAGTTTTTATCCTTAATTGGAAAATCTGGAAGTGGAAAATCGACTTTATTGTACATCTTATCAACGATGGATACAGATTACAAAGGTGAACTAATTATTGATAATCAATTAGTAACAGGATTGCCGGCCGATAAATTAGCTGAATTGAGAAATGAAAAAATTGGCTTTGTTTTTCAGTTTCATTATCTATTACCCGAATTTACCTGTTTGCAAAATGTTATGATTCCCGCTTTAAAATTGGGTAAATATTCAGAACAAGAAATAGAAGCAAAAGCCTATCAAAAATTAGAAATATTAGGTATTAAAGATCAAGCTTTAAAATTGGCCAGTAAACTTTCAGGAGGACAACAACAAAGAGTTGCGATAGCAAGAGCTTTGATTAATGATCCATTAATTATAATGGGAGATGAACCAACAGGAAATTTAGACAGTAAAAATACAGATATCGTTTTTGATATTTTTCAAGAATTAACCAGGAATTATGGTCAAACAATTATAGCTGTGACACACGATGATGATTTTTCTAAAAAGAGTGATCGGATAATTGAGATGAAAGATGGAATTATTTTACGCTAAGATTGATAAAATATTTTATGTAAATCTATTTTGAATTTTACTATTTTTCTTCCGAAAAAACAGTACTTTTAAATTCAAATGATACAATTAAAAGCATTCAAGACTTTGGCTCGAAATTACAATTCCAAATTGATTATTGGGATTGAACACTTTGTTAAAGCACACCAATTTGTTTGGGAAAATAAACTGAGAAAGTATTTAATAATTTCAGGACTAATCTTTTTATTGCTTTTTTCAGTTACAATTGAATTCGTCATAAAAGGAATTAATTCTTTTCAACCAACAGCAACCGCATTTCTTCTTGAAAAACTTAAAACCTATATAAATCTTAGTGTTCAAGAAATAAATTATGGAATAAATGGTACATTTTGGATTATTAAACATTCCATTGAATCCAACAAAGATTCTATTTTTACTACTATTTTTCTTGTTATTGGAACTCCATATTTTTCAATTATCAGCAGAAAAGTATCTGAAATTCTTTTAGAAGGAAATACTTCAACAAATAGCTGGTTGAAAGAAATAATCAGAGGTCTTAAAATATCAACAAAAAACACCTTTAAACAATTGGGATTAATCATTTTAATCACTTTAATTTCTTTTATTCCCGTAATAGGAATTTTCACTCCTTTACTCACTTTTATCGTTCAAGCTTATTATAATGGAATATTGATGACAGATTATTCTCTGGAACGACATGGGTATTCGGTAAAAGAAAGTGAAGTTTTTTACAAGAAAAATAAACCTGTTTTATTTGCAATTGGACTTGGATTTATGTTTATGCTATTGATTCCAGTTGTCGGATGGTTCCTTGCTCCTACTTATGCTTTAGTCGCTTCAGCTTTGTATTTCTCCGATAAATTGAATCATCAAAAATAATAATTAAAAAACAGTATATGAGAACTAAAATTGGAACAAAAGAAAAACCATTGGTATTAAAAACGCCACCATTATCATCAGAATTCACAATGCATGTAGATGAAAAAGATGGGAAAGATGTACTTGTTTGTACTGTCGGAAAAACAGTTTTATTTTATTCAATGAATAGTTTAACAGATTTACATGAAATGTTAAAAAAACATGGTGATTGGATGGATTTAGGTAGTGCTGATGAACAAAAACCTGCGAAAGAAAGAACGGTAGAGTTCTGGGGAAGATCAGAAGACAATCCAAATGGTGGATGGTATGGATTGAAAAAAGGATTAAGAGGTCGTTTTGGAATGTATGTCCCACCTTTAATGGAAGCTTTGGGATTAGCCGAAGTAACTCATGATCCAAGAAATAATAAAATGAAAGCTATCTAAAAGTTATTCTTTTGGACAATTCAACTAACTTTTTTTTCCGTCAGATAATATTTAACTTATTTTATTCCTCTATTTGTCTTCATTTTGTTTGGTGTTATTCGCATTCAATTAAATGGATTTGGACCGTTTATTAATAAAAAATAAACGGTCCGATTTTTGAATAAAAGCAAATTTATTTTGAATATTAAATTTTAGAAATTATGATTACTATTAAACTCTTTTACGGAATTCTTTTGATTAGTTTAATTTCTTGTACATCTTCAGTCGAAAAATCTAACCTGAAAATTAAAATAATTCCTAAAGGAAATTCAACCATAAAAAAAGAAGTTTCGAATTCATTTCAATCATCAAAAAAAAAGGAAGATGCTCAAACTAAATCAGCATTTAATGAAGTAAAAAGGCCTTCTAAAAATAATTCTAAAAATCTAAATACAGTTACAGCTGTATCGCAAACAGAAGATGTGAATTATTTAGTACCCCGAGGCGAAATCATTCCTTCAAAAACAACAAACATTATTTTCAGCCCCTTTAACAAGACAATTTTCATTAATAATTACACATCTGAAATAGATACTCGAATTGGTTGCGGTGGGAATAGTTCTAAAATGTCTTTTTCTGTGTTTAATCCTATAAACGATTTTATTATTGAAGATGAAGCACTTAAAGACATAGATTTTACGTATAATCTTTATGGTGGAATGTATTCCGAAGATGGTAAAAATCCAAGTAAAGGAACTATTAAAGGGAATAAACAATCTGATAATTCATGGAAAATTGAATTCGATTTAGAAATAAAAGTAATGGATGGAATGGGAAATGAAAAAGTTAAAAAAATTAAACAAGTTGAGATTTATAAATTTTGATTGAAATTAATGTTTTTTTTAACTTCTAATAAAACTAAATAAACTATATTTACTTTTAAATTAAACAATAAAGCCTAAACATGAAAAAGTACATTCTATCAAAAGCAGTTATCCTTTTTTTCACTTTACTAACCCTATTCAGTTGTTCGATCATAAATAAAAATGAAACGATTAAAGGTGAAGGTCAAGTTACAGTTAAAACTATCAATCTTAGCTCTTTTACGGATATACATTTAGAAAACTATTGTGATGTAGAAATTGTTGAAGGATCAGAATTCAAAGTAGAATTTTCTGACTATCAAAACATTGTTGATTTATTGGATTTTAAAATTGTCGATAATAAGTTAATCATTAAGCCTAAAAAATTGAATTTAAATGTGAATAATTCAAAAGCCAAAGCTATTATTTATGTTCCAGGAAACATAAAAAACATAGCAATTGCTGGTTCAGGTAATATTCTTTTGAAAAAACAAATTAATAATATTGAAAACCTTGCTATTTCTGGAAGTGGAGATATTAAATCAGAAGTAGAGTCAAAATCTAATAATCTTTCAATTGCTATTTCTGGTTCAGGAGATATCGATTTCTCTAAAGTTGAGTCACAAAACGTGAACTGCTCAATTTCTGGAAGTGGTGAAATTAAAGTGAACGCAGTAAAATCTTTAAAAATTGCTATTTCAGGAAGTGGCGATGTGTATTATAAAGGAAATCCGAGTGTTTCTTCAAAAATTAATGGAAGTGGTGAAGTTGTGAAGATGTGAAATCTCCATACTTTTTTCCTCCCCTCTTCCAAAAAAACCAATAATTCCTTTGTCTTCCTTGTGATAATATCCAATAAACTTTAAACCAACGAGTAGAAAAATAGTTACAATGACAATGTTTAGTTTCAAATTATTTTTTGATTTCGTTTTTTACAAATATACTATTTTGCACTTATTAAAAGCAGGCAAAAACTAAAGCATTTGAGTGAATAAATAATCACCACAAAAGACTCATTGACCTTCCTTTCTTTTTAATTTGATATGAATTAATACCTTTTAGATAAAACATTCTAAGATTATTATCTATTCTTTTTAAATTTTCAGGAGTCAAATCTCCATCAAAAGTTGTAAAAAAAGTTTTTTGGTAAACTCTGGTATAAAATTGTTCATACCAAGCTATATTGTCTTC
>CANJKA010000115.1 GCA_947474675.1 Flavobacteriales bacterium | reverse complement strand
TTAAAGTATTCTCTGTTCATTCTTGCGATGTTATCCAATGATATTTCTTTTGGACATTCAACAGCACATGCTCCAGTGTTTGTGCAATTTCCGAATCCTTCTTCGTCCATTGTTTTAACCATGTTTAAAACACGTTCTTTCGCTTCAACTTGACCTTGAGGTAACAATGCTAATTGAGATACTTTAGCAGCTACGTAAAGCATTGCAGAAGCATTTACACACGTTGCAACACAAGCTCCACAACCAATACAAGTTGCTGCTTCGAAAGCTTCGTCTGCATCAATTTTAGAAATTGGAATTGCATTCGCATCAACTGTATTTCCAGAAGTGTTTACAGAAACAAATCCTCCTGAAGCCATGATACGGTCAAAAGCACCACGATCTACTACTAAATCTTTGATTACTGGAAATGCTTTCGCTCTCCAAGGCTCAATGTAGATAGTATCTCCGTCGTTGAATTTACGCATGTGTAATTGACAAGTTGTAACCGCTCTATCCGGTCCATGTGCTTCTCCGTTTATAAACAATGAACACATTCCGCAAATTCCTTCGCGACAATCGTGATCAAAAGCAACAGGATCTTCTCCCTTTACGATTAATTCCTCGTTCAAAACATCCATCATGTCTAAGAAAGACATATCACCTTCAATATTATCGATTGGGTAAGTTACCATTTGACCTTTGTCATTTTGGTTACTTTGTCTCCAGATTTTTAATGTTAATTTCATTTTTTTAGTTTTTAGTTGTTGGGTGTTGGGTGTTGGGTCATTGTTTGATCCTAACACTCAATCCAACGATTAAACTTGAGTTTTTAATTCTATTGATTTTATTAATCCGTTTATCATTTTTCCTATTTGTTCAATAATTTGAGAATATGTATCGATAATTTCAGATGAAATATATCCTAACTTATTACTTAATATCAAACAAGTTTCAGTTTCGTATAAAGAACCACGTGCTATTCTAAGAAAGTGAGAGTAACTTTTATTCGTTCCTCTCCCCCATCCTTCAGCGATATTTAATGAAATTGAAGAAGATGCTCTTCTAAGTTGAGAAGTAATACCAAATTGTTCATTTGTTGGAAATGATTTAGTAACAGTATAAATTTCAACCGCGAAATCCATACTCTTATTCCAAACCAATAAATCCTTAAATGAACTCATAAAATTTATTTTACTTTAATTGTACTATAACCTACACAGCCCTAAAACCTAACACCCAATCCCCAACACCCAAATATCACTTATAATTTCTCTCTACCAATTTAATCTCTTCGAACACTAATTCTTCTTTGTGTAAGATTGCTTCTGATGGTTTTCCTGTATATTCCCAAGCTGCTACGTATGCGAAGTCTTTATCGTTACGTTTTGCTTCTCCTTCTTCAGTTTGAGATTCTTCACGGAAGTGACCTCCACAAGATTCAGTTCTGTTCAATGCATCTTTTGCCATCAACTCACCTAATTCTAAGAAATCACAAACTCTGTTTGCTTTGTCTAATTCTGGATTGAAAGAATCAACTGTTCCTGGGATACGTACGTTTGAATAAAATTCTTCACGTAATTTTTGAATTTCATTAATTGCCCAGTTTAAACCAGCTTCATCACGTGCCATTCCAACTTTATCCCACATTATTTTTCCTAAACGTTTGTGGAAATGATCCACTGATTTAGTTCCTTTAATGTTCATCAAACGATCGACACCTGCTTTTACATCTGCTTCTGCTTGAATAAATTCAGGCAATTCAGTAGATATTTTTCCAGTTCTAATTTCGTCAGCTAAATAATCAGCAATTGTATAAGGTAATACGAAATAACCATCCGCTAAACCTTGCATTAAAGCAGAAGCTCCTAAACGATTCGCACCGTGATCAGAGAAATTCGCTTCACCAGTTGCATAACATCCAGTAATTGTTGTCATCAAGTTATAATCTACCCAGATTCCACCCATTGTGTAATGCACAGCTGGATAAATCATCATAGGTGTTTTATAAGGATCTTGATCTACGATTTTATAATACATTTGGAATAAGTTACCGTATTTTGCTTTCACAACTTCAGTTCCTAAATCCATTATTTCTTCTATTGAAGCATTTTCATTGTGTGCAATTTTTGCTTTCTCACGTCCATAACGTTCAATTGCAGAAGCGAAATCTAAATAAACAGCTTCACCAGTAGCGTTAACTCCGAATCCTGCGTCACATCTTTCTTTCGCTGCACGTGAAGCAACATCTCGAGGAACCAAGTTACCAAAAGCTGGGTAACGACGTTCTAAGAAGAAATCTTTGTCTTCATCTTTGATATCTGTTGGTTTCATTCTTCCTTCACGAATCGCTTTTGAATCCTCTAAATTTTTAGGAACCCAGATACGACCGTCATTTCTTAATGATTCTGACATCAACGTCAATTTTGACTGATGATCTCCAGAAACAGGAATACAAGTTGGGTGAATTTGTGTGTAACAAGGATTTGCGAAAAACGCTCCTTTTTTGTGTATTTTCCAAGCAGCAGTAACATTTGAACCCATCGCATTTGTCGACAAGTAAAAAACGTTTCCGTAACCACCCGAAGCAATAACCACAGCATGTCCAGAAAAACGCTCTAATTTACCAGTAACCAAGTTACGAGCTATAATTCCTCTTGCTTTTCCATCAACAATTACTAGATCTAGCATTTCGTGACGGTTATACATTTTAATTTTTCCTTTTCCGATTTGACGAGACATTGCAGAATAAGCTCCTAACAATAATTGTTGTCCCGTTTGACCTTTTGCATAAAATGTACGAGAAACCTGAGATCCACCGAAAGAACGGTTGTCTAAAAGTCCACCATATTCACGAGCAAAGGGAACTCCTTGTGCTACACATTGATCAATAATTGAAGCAGAAACTTCCGCTAAACGGTAAACATTTCCCTCACGAGCTCTGTAATCACCACCTTTGATTGTATCATAAAACAAACGGAAAACTGAATCTCCATCTCCTTGGTAATTTTTTGCAGCATTGATTCCACCCTGAGCAGCAATTGAATGTGCACGACGAGGAGAATCTTGAAAACAGAATGCATGAACATTGTATCCTAGTTCAGCCAAAGCAGCAGAAGCTGAACCTCCAGCTAAACCTGTTCCTACAACTATGATATCAATGTTTCTTTTATTTGCTGGATTCACTAAACGAATATGATCTTTGTAAGCAGACCATTTATTGCTGAGTGCTCCAGAAGGTATTTTTGAGTCTAAAACTGACATAATATAAATATTTTAAGTTCTGGTTTTACTTATGAAAAGAAAATGTACAATGGAATTGAAGCAAATGCTGCTGGAATTACAACCCAAAATAAAATTCCTACAGAGTTAATAATAGGTGTATATCTTGGATGACGTAATCCTAATGTTTGAAAAGCAGCTGAAAAACCATGTTTCAAATGGAATCCCATAACAAACATTGATATTGTATACAATAAAACAGCAAGCAAAGCATATTCATTTGCTTTTTTACCTTGAGCATCTTTTCCAAAGAAGGTCATAACAGCAGTATGTAAATCTTTATACCCTTCTGCTACTTTTAATTTAGAAGATTTATCATACACCATTGTTTCATGCTTGATATCATATTTCTCTTGAGATTCACCTGTCTTTGGATTTTTGTATTTGTGGTCTAAATAATCTCCTTTTGTAGACAGAATATAACTCACTTCGATATCTTGGTTAATATACTGACCTGTTTGTGGATCTTGTCCAATTGGCATGTTTACCATTTTAGTAGTCGTATGAATATCAAGACCTCCGAAATGCATTTTCGCCCAAAAATTAACCATGTGCGTTGCGATGAAAATCAAGATAATACTTCCTAAAATTGCCATCATTCTTGATGCAGATGAAGAGTTGGATGCTGCATTATTCATCGCATATTGAACGGGTCTTGCTTTTTTGTTTTGAAAAGCAAGCATGATTCCATCAATCGCATGAAATAAAATAGAGAAATAAGAAACATAAGACATTATTTTAATTAAAGGATTATGCTGCATGAAATACGCATATTCATTAAAAGCTCTTCTACCTTCTTCACCTCCAGCGAATAATTGTAGATTTCCTAGTAAATGCCCTACTAAGAAGAGACATAAAAACAATCCTGTAAAAGCCATCCAATACTTTTTGGCAATTGAGGATTTTAATAAAACTGACTTACTCATAGATATTAAAATTTTGTAAAAATTGTCTACAAATTTAACAGTTTGAAAGCACAATTAATACTTTTATGCTTATTTAGATTGAATATAAGTAAGAAGAGGGCGATGAATGTAAATTAAAACGAAAACAATAACAAAGAAATGTAACATATACTTAAACAAAGCGTTTAGATATTAAATAAAACAATCTCCAAAAAAATTATGAAAACAATCTCCCTCATTATTTTCGCATTCTTATCACAAATTACATTAAGTCAAGAAGAAATAAAATCAAATTCTAACGAAACTTCGAAAAATACAGAAATCACAAAAACGATGGAAGTTCTCGTTTCTCCAAATCCAGCTATAGATAAATGTATTGTAACGGGTGAAGAAGGTGCTACATGTATAGTATACAGTTCAACAGGAACTTATGTAGGTAAATGGGTTTTTGACTCTAGTAACACGGTACTTTTAACAGATTTACCAACAGGTGTATTACAAGCTATTATTGAAAAAAATGGGTGTGTTGTTGTGAAAAGGATAGTAGTGATTTAGAAATCCAATCACTCTTAATTACAAAAATTCAGAAAGATTCAATATCGCTTGGCTTCAATACTGATGAATAACCCAAACTAAGCTCATCAGAATTTGAGGGCATCGTTCTTAAATCTAAAGCGCAGCGTATCCTGAGTCTAAAAATAAAGCTTAACGGTAAATTAATAAAAAAGAAACAGTATATTACTATCTTTATATTTTACTATAAAGTAAAAATGGATATACAATTTTGGATTAACACAACTGATTATTCTGTTCCTGAATTAGTTTGGAATGGGATAGGATGTTGTTTTTGGTTAGTAACCTATATATTAATCATTCGAAATATTAAAAAAACAAAATTTGTAGAAATGCCATTTGTAATTGCTGTTGGAAATATTTCTTGGGAATATATTTGGAGCTTTTGTTATCATCCAAATACGGGAATTTTTTATGTATATGGTTATCAGGCTAGTTTTTTTCTTGATTTTTATATTCTCCTAATGATTTTTAAATACGGATCTAAACAAATTGATATTCCAGAAATTAAAAAATATTTTACCCAAATATTAATTGGGCTAATTATCATTTGGTTACCTTTAAATTATTTCTTTGTGAAAAATGGGTTTGACACACCTGTTGGAGCTAATTCGGGTTATATATTAAATTTAATTATATCTTTACTTTCACCAATACTATATTTACGGAATAAAAAAGAGTATTTCTCTCGACTTGTTTCATGGTCACGATTTCTTGGAACTGGCTGTATTTCAGTTTCAATGTTTTTAATTTATCCAGAAAACTATTTCTTACACACATTAGCTATTGTCTGTTTTGTAATCGACTTGTCCTTTACACTTTATTTAGAAAAACAATTTAAGTATTCAAAAAAATGAATTCGATAAATGATATAAAAACAAAGGAAAATGATTCTATTATTAGAACCATCAAATTATTTTCTATAACTGCCAGCATTTTCTCTGTACTTTCTGGAATTTCATATTTTTCGTTGGGTCATTATTTACCGGCTATTATTGTTCTACTTATTGGTGTATTATTTATTATTATTTATTATTTAAACCAAAAAGAAAAACACCTATTAGCTAGAATTCTTGCTATTATAACAACAAATCTAGGTGTCTTGTTTTTTTCACCTTATATTGGATTTGAAGGTGGAATCTATTTGTATTTGTTTACAGCTCCTCAATTAGTGTTTTTACTTTTTACATCAAAACAGAAAATGTTGATTTATAGCTGTATGGTTATGAATTTTATGACATCTATTGCAATATATCTGATTGATAAATTTAACTTAATTGAAGACATTGGCATGAAATCGAATGATATTCAGCTAATTTTTAATGCAAATTTCATATTTAGCCTCATTTTCAGCTTTGTTTTGGTATCAATTTTCGCCAAAAACAACGAAATATACATTGATATGCTAGTCGATGTTAATAAAGAATTGATTAATCAACAAGAAATACTTAAAATTGAATTAATTGAAAAAAATAAAATGAATATTGCTTTAGAAAAATCTATCAAGGAAAAGGAAACATTACTTTCAGAAGTACATCATAGGGTTAAAAATAATTTAGCAGTAGTTTCTGGTTTGTTAGAATTGGAGAATATGTTCGTGAAAGAAAAATCAATTTCAGATATTTTAAAAGATTCCAAAAATAGAATAAAATCTATCGCTCTACTTCATGAAAAATTGTATCAACATAATAGTTTTGATACAATTAACATGAAGGAATACATTACTGAACTCATTGAATTTATTCAACTTTCTTACTTGAAAGACACGAAAAAAATTGAAATTCAAGCTAATATTTCTCCTGTTTTATTAACGATGGATCATGCTCAGCCATTTTCTTTGTTAATTAATGAATTAATTACGAATTCATATAAACATGCTTTTAACGGAATGGAATCAGGAATTATTTCAATAAATTTAATTCAAAAAGAAGAAAATATTCGCTTTGAATATTACGATAATGGTCTCGGTTTCGACATGAATGAAGCAATTAAAAAAGATTCAACAGGAATTAATTTAATAAATGCTTTTGTAGAACAATTAGAAGGAGATTTAACAGATCAAGCAAAGTCAGGTGAAGGGTGTCATTTATTTTTAACTTTTAAAAAGTAATTTAAAATGGTAGTGAAAAAGGTGTTAATTGTTGAAGATGATTTAATATTATCTATGTTGAATAAAAGATTGGTAGAATTACTCGGTCACAAAGTAGTAAAATGCGTGAAATCAGGAGAAGAAGCGGTGGAATATACAAAAGAAAACAAAATTGATTTAATTCTTATGGATGTCCGTTTAAAAAATGAAATGGACGGTATTTCAGCAATGACTGAAATAAGTAAGTTTTGTGAAACTCCAGCAATTTATATAACTGGTAATTCTGATAGAGAAACCCGAGAAAGAGCAGAAAAAACAAACATGCTTGCTTTCTGTGTTAAACCAGTTAATTACGATGAACTAGAAAAAATTATTGGAAATGTTAATGTAGAAGAAAGGGCTTAAAGAAGAAGAAGAGAAGAATAATTTATTCAAAAATTTAATTTACTGCCAGAAGTATCAACTGTTAACTCAACTTCATGCCCAAAAACGATTGCTCTATTATCGTCAATATGACCTGCAGGAAAATCAAAAACAATTGGAATTTTACGATATTGAAAATGCTCCAATATAATTTGTTCATAGGATTTTCCAAATGGAACTGTTGTATCTTTCATGTCTGTCATTCCTCCTATAACTAATCCACAGATTTTTTCTAAAATACCTGCTTTTGATAAAGCAAAAAACATTCGATCCAAATGATACAATTGTTCAGATAAATCTTCTATAAATAATATTTTATCCAAATAATCGATTTGATCATCAGTCCCCAATAAACTGTATAAAATAGAAAGATTTCCACCAACAAGAATTCCTTTTGCTTTTCCTGATTTATTCCATTTGTTTTCTATCGATGAAATTGAATATGACTTTTTTTGAAGTGCTAATAATAAAGTGGAAAGAGCTTCTTCGGAATTGGATGAAAAATTCAGAGGCATTGAACCGTGAATACTTTCTAAACCAAAACGCTGCATTTTTTGATGAAAAACAGTTACATCACTAAATCCAACAATGAATTTTGGTTCCCTGATCATTCCTGCCCATTCTAAAGAATCAACTATTCGAACACATCCATAACCACCTCTAGCACAAACTATTGCTTTGACTTCAGGATTATCAATCCCTTTTTGAAAATCAGCGGCTCTTTCTCCATCTGTTCCAGAAAAATAATGATGTTCTCCTAAACAATGTTCACTAACTAAAACGCGAAAACCTTCTTTTTCAAAGAATTTTTTTGAAAATGCTACACATTCAGCTTCAATTGCTTTTGCTGGTGCTGTAATGTAAATTAAATCTCCTTGTTTAAGAGCGGGAATTGTTGCGTTCATAGTAGGTAAATTTAGGAACAATTTTGAAAAGTTTATTGTTTCCATATTTATTTATTTTTTGATTAGATTTTATTTAGAATTAGAGATATTAGTTTTCTGTTTTTACAAAAAAATAAAGTAATAAGTAAAATAAGCATCAAACCTTTTTGTATTTTTGTCTAAATAATATAGATAACTAATTAAAATAATATAATATGTATCCTCCAGAATTTGTAAAACCAATGAAAGAAGATCTTGTTAACGCAGGATTTCAACAATTAACAACGATTGATGAAGTAGACGCTACTGTAAAAAATTCAACTGGAACTTTACTAGTTGTAGTAAATTCAGTTTGTGGATGTGCAGCAGGGAATATGAGACCAGGTGTTAAATTATCATTAAACAATGAAAAACATCCTTCAAATTTAGCGACTGTTTTTGCAGGAGTTGATACTGATGCTGTTGCTCAAGCAAGAAAATATTTTTTACCTTATCCAGCTTCATCACCATCAATTGCTTTATTTAAAGACGGTAAATTGGTTCATTTCTTAGAAAGACATCATATCGAAGGTGGTTCTGCTCAAATGATTGCTGATAATTTAGCAGAAGCCTACAAAGAATTCTGTTAAGAAAAATGCTTAATTAAAACTTAAAAACTCCTTTACATTTATTTGTAAAGGAGTTTTTTATTGATGAATATTTATTTAAAAATATCACTAATCGACTTATCCATATTTCCAAAGGCAAAATTTACAAGTTGTAAACAAAGTAGAAGTGCTATTTTGAGTTTGCTGTTTTTCATAATTGACTTTTAAATAGTTTTTGAAAACACTTCTAATATTTCACTTTGATAAATTGCACCAAACGTAGCTAAGCACCAAACTTGCAATTGAGATTTTTCATTGGGTTTAATCCATTTGATAGACTTCATTAATTCTTTTGTAAATAACGTTTTATCAAAACTTACTTTACTTAATATATTTTTACTTAATTCAAACATCGTTTCTCGTTTTTATGTGAAACAATAATACTGATTAATTTTTCAATGTATTTTATAAAGGATGTTAAAAAATGTTACGTGTTTTAAGAAAGTTAAATAGCCATAATTGCTTAAAAAGATACTTTTTATCTTTATTCATGATTACAATTATCATAAATAAAATGAGAAAAATTTATTTTACAACTTATTATGAATCGAGTTTTTGATTTGCTTTTTGATTCATTTCACGAATTCGTGCTTTATTTAATTCTTTCTGACTTTGCTTCTTGTTCTTTTTCTGATCCATTAATTTAGAATGCAACTTTTTATTGTCAGTGTTCTTTTGTTTCGTCATTCAATTCAGTTATACTGCAAAGTTAAGCATAATTAACAAGAAATAAATTTCCCAGATTGGGGCAGTGCAAACGTATTTAAAATCTTACTAAAATATAAGATTTACTTTTGTTCGAACATATTTTGCTGTTTTAATCGTTTAATTGATAGGTTTTTTGGTTGTGCTTTGAGAATGGATAGGTTTCAATATATCCACATTTAATCATCTGCCGAAAACAACCCAAAAGAAGTTGGGATGGTTAATTGTGTGGTGTGATTATATAGGTGAGCTAAATATCACCCTTACTAAATAATCTTACACCTAAAAAAGTTAAAATTGTGACATCTATTTATTGAAAAAGGTTTCATTTTATTTAATATTCTAAGTGTGTTTGCACTCAAGATTAGGGTTTATAGTGAGGGTCCTGGTGTTAAATTATTATTGCAATTCTATTATGTATAAAAGTTATTCTTTTGTATCTAAATTGTATCCTCTCCATTTTATTCCAATTATTTAATGAATTAAAATTAGAGAATGCTATTTTAAAATAAAATGATAAAAACATTTATTTTAGTTAAAGTCGAATCAGATGGTTATTTTGACACCTCCTGCTCAAACGGGAGGTATATATAAATAATAAATATTCTTTCTTATATATTAAAATAACTGTACATTTATAAAAAAATTAAAAATGAAGAATTTAAAATCAATTTTATTTATAGTTGTAATTCTTGTCAATAATTTTGTCTTTTCTCAGACACAAACATTGCCAAAATTAACTTATTCATATTCAGCTTTAGAACCTTTTATCGATTCAACAACGATGAAGATTCACCATTCTTTACATCACCAAGCTTATGTCAATAATTTGAACAAAGCGATTGTGGGAACTCCATTGGAAAACGTCCCACTAATTGATATCATGTTAACTATCAGCACAAAACCGGATGTTATTCGTAATAATTCCGGTGGACATTATAATCATTCATTATTCTGGGAAATTTTAACACCAACAAAAGGAACAAAACCTTCTCTTGAATTACAAACGGCAATAGAAGCAAATTTTGGTCATGTAGATTCATTGAAAAAGATCATTAATAAAGCTGCTGCTTCTCGATTTGGTTCTGGATGGGCTTGGTTAATTGTGACTCCTGAAGGAAAATTGATAGTTTCTTCCACTCCAAATCAAGATAATCCATTAATGGATAATGTAAAAGACAGAGGGATTCCAATTATTGCAATTGATGTTTGGGAACATGCTTATTACTTAAAATATCAAAATAAAAGAGGAGACTATTTGGGTGCTATCTGGAATATAATGGACTGGAATGCAATATCAATAAAATATGCCGAAGCATTGAAAAACCCTTTATTGAAAACGTTGACAACTGTCGGTAATTAAATTATTTATTTGGCGTTTTTGATACAGAACAATCACCGCATTTACAATTCTTATCTTTACTCATAAAGCGTTTATAGAAAGAGCCTCCTAAATAATAAGCTGCTAATAAAACTGTCGCTATGGTAAGAAACAACTGCATTAATTGAAAATATTAAAAGCAACCAAAGAACCTAAATAGGCAAATATTCCCATGAAGACCAATTGAAATATGGGCCATTTCCAGCTTTTCGTCTCTCTTTTTACAACGGCTAATGTCGCCATACATTGCATCGCGTAAACGTAAAAAACCATTAATGAAACGCCTGTTGCTAACGAATATATTTTACTTCCGTCCGCTCTCTTCTCATTTTTTAAACGGTCTACTAACGTTTTATTTTCTTCTCCGTCATCATTCACAGCATAAATAGTAGCTAATGAACCAACGAAAACTTCTCGTGCAGCAAAAGATGTAATTAAGGAAATTCCTATTTTCCAATCGAAACCAATCGGACGAATAACAGGTTCAATTCCTTTACCAATAATTCCAATATAAGAATTGGCTAATTGTTCAGAAGAAATTTTATGGGATTGTTCTTCTGAATTTAATTGACTAAAGCTTACTTCATTTTTTAATTTTTCAACTGCTATTTCCATTCTATTACTAGGACCAAAAGTTGCTAAAAACCATAATAATATTGAAATTGCTAAAATAATTTTTCCTGCTTCTAAAACAAAAACTTTTACTTTTTCTAGAACATTTAATCCTATATTTCCCCAACGAGGCATTTTATAAGAAGGCATTTCTAATAGTAAAAAACTTTTTTCTTTCGCTTTAATAAATAGATTCATAACTGTTGACATGATCAACGCTGAAACCAAGCCTAATGCATACAAGGCAAATAAAATTAATCCCTGTAAATTAATGAACCCAAAAATCATTTTTGACGGAATTACTACCGCAATTAACAAAGTATAAACTGGAATTCTAGCACTACAACTCATTAATGGTGCGACCAAAATTGTAATCAATCGTTCTTTTCTACTACTAATTGTTCGTGCTGCCATAATTCCAGGAATTGCACATGCTACACTCGATAAAAGAGGAACGACGCTTTTTCCATTTAATCCTAAAGGTCGCATAATCCTATCCATTATAAAAACAACTCTTGCTAAATAACCACTTTCTTCTAATATTGACAAGAAGAAAAATAACAAAGCTATTTGTGGAACAAATACTACTATTCCACCAATTCCTGGAATAATTCCTTGGGTTATTAAATCGAAAAAATATCCTTTTGGTAATGATTCATGCATCCAACTACTTAAGGTTGAAAAAGATCCATCAATCAAATCCATTGGTAAAGCCGCAAAAACGTATATAAATTGAAAAAGAATAAATAAAACGAGGGTGAAAATTAAATATCCTAAAATAGGATGAACTAAAATTCGGTCTATTTTATTGCTTTTGGTATCATTTAACAACTCTTTCTGAGCGATAACTTTCGCGACAATTAGTCTAATTTTAAAAAAACGCATTTCTGCTTCGACCGATTGATTTTCCAAATCTTCCATTGGTAACAGCTGAAAATCTGGTGTAAAATTAGATTTTACAGTTAAAGATGGGTTAAAGTTTTCAATAGCTTCTTTTAAACGATCAACCCCTAAACCTACTCGAGCACTCATCTCTACAATTGTAACCCCAGGAAACTCTTGTTCTAATCTTTGAATATCAGCCTTTTTTCCTTTTTTGAAAGCAATGTCTGACATGTTCAAAACCAAAATTGTCGGAATCTGAAGATCGTAAATTTGTGTGAAAAGCAATAAATTACGCTCTAAATTTGAAGCATCTACAACAACGATAGCTGTATCTGGAAAATCTGGATGATTTTTATCTGAAAGAACTTTATAAACCACTTCTTCGTCTTTCGAACGTGGATAAAGACTGTATGTTCCAGGAAAATCAGTAATTATATGTTGTTGATTGTTGATGTCAAAGTCACCTACTTTTTTATCCACCGTAACACCCGGAAAATTTCCAACATGTTGACGCATTCCAGTCAATAAATTAAAAACTGTACTTTTTCCTGTGTTTGGGTTTCCTAAAAGGGCAATGTTCATGGTGCGAATTTAGTCACTTTTTTATAAAAATGACAGCTGTTTTAGGATACATTAATCAATTTCGCCTCATCTAATCGTAGAGACAAAACATATCCGCCTAAATCAATCGCAATAGGGTCTCCAAAAGGAGCTCTAAACAAAACTTTTAATTTTTTTCCAGCAACTAAACCCATTTCCATCAACTTGGGTTTTAATGAAGAATCCAATAAACTAGAAATCGTGACTGTCTCGCCAAGTGATACTAAAGAAAGCTTTGTGTCCATAACTTTTTGCTTTTGAAATACAAAGATACAACGGATGAAAAGATTTATCACTCACTCTTTTGTGGTATTCGACATGATAGATATCATTTCTTGAAAAAGTATGTTCAATGTTCCAACTGAAATTATCGGCGTCATCTCTATTGGACAATATATTTATAAGTTGTCTTTGAAACTCCTTCTAAATCTCTAATTTTAAACTCTTTGTTCGACAATTTAATAATTTCAGTCTCTATTGGTGTAATAGAATCATAAATTAGCATCTTTAAATTTGTTTTTGAGTCGTTTAAATTCCAAAATCCATATTCTAAAATTGAATCTTGATCACCAATTGTTTTTGATTTGATGTAATTCGTGTTTTTTTTGAATTGAAGTGAATATTGTTCTTCAGCTGTCAGAGTTGTTGTAACTCCATCTTTTTCAAAACTTTCTAAAATCCATGTTCGTGCAAATCGATCTTTTGGGGTCAATATCGTTCGCCTTGTATCTTCTTCATATTTATGACAAGCACTCACTATAAGTGAAAAGATAAAAAGGCTCGAAATGATAATTTTAACTTTTTTAGACATAATGAAAAATATTAATTAGAGTAAAAGTATCAAAAGCAGTCAGATTAATCATTTAAAAAGAGTATAAATAGTAAATAATTAATCAATTTTTAAAATTTAGACAATTCCAGAATAATTTTTTAAAAAAATACAGCTAAGTTCATTTGTAAATTATTCTTTTCGTGAATAAAGTTTATCTTTGTCAACTATCCAAAATAGGATTTAAAATAG
>CANJKA010000114.1 GCA_947474675.1 Flavobacteriales bacterium | reverse complement strand
ATAATCTTCAAGACTTGATTTACACAACCCAACATATACATAAGAATCAGCATCTTTTGGATTTAAACTAATTGCTTTATTGAAATCTAGAATCGCCTCTTTATAAGCTTCAGAATCATATTTCTCTATACCTGAATTATAGTATTCTTCTGCTGTTTGTGAAAAAGAAATAAAAGAAATTGTAATAAATAAAAGGAAAAATAAACTGTTTTTCATGGTTAATGGATTAATTCAAATTAATTTTAATAATCGAATTTAAGAATTATATATTGATTGACAAGAGCTTTTTCTATCTAATTGGGAGTGTTCAATAAACTGTATCAATCTGAGAGTTACTTTAGATAGTAGCCTAAAGTAAAATACTAAATACAAAACAATCCAATTTCATATCTTTCTAAACGGTTCGTTTCAAAAAAAAGTTTGCAAAATTTATAAAAAAAAAGAGCCAATGTAAACATTGACTCTAAATATATTCTGAAAAAAAATCTAATTAAATTTTCTTTAATTTAAAAACATATACATCTCCACTACTTGTTTGTGTTAATGTTAAATCTGATTTAGAATAATCAGTAACAGTATAAACAGAAGTACTAGAACCAGTTCCAGGAGTAATCTTATTTTCTGTTATTGTTGCATCTTCAGTTAATACATAAGAACCAGTTTCTACTTGTGGCACAGAAAGTACAGTTAACGTATTCGTATACGTCCCAACACCTTTTTTATCTTTCGTAAAAGACATTACCATAGTTACATTTGTCATTGATTGATCTACACCATCTACAGAATAAGAAACAACATTCCAAGAGCCATCCAATTTTCTATTTAATTTACTTTCTTTTGAGCAAGATGCTAATACTAATGTAGCAGCAACCATAACCATCATTAATTTTTTCATGGTTTTAAATTTTAATTTATTTTAAAGTTAAAAAAAAAAGAGCCAATTTAAACATTGACTCTAAATATATTAATTAAAAAAAATAATTAAATTTTCTTTAATTTCATTACAGAAACAATACCATTAGCATCAGTATCTGTCAACGTCATATCTGTTTTAGAATAATCAGTTACAGTTACTGAAGATGCAGTACCTGCTGTAGGTGTAAGTTTAGTAATTGAAATAGAAGTATCATCGGTTAAAGCATAAGTTCCAGTTTCAACACTTGCAGGAAATCCAGTAATAGTAAAAGTTTGTGTATATGTTCCAACACCTTTTTTATCTTTTACAAATGCCATTACCATAGTCATTCCAGTCATTGGTTGATCAACACCATTTTCAGACATAGAAACTAAATTCCAAGAACCATCTAATTTTTTGTTTAATTTACTTTCTTTAGAACAAGATGCCATCATCATTGTAGCAGCGACCATAATCATCATTAATTTTTTCATGTTTTTTTGTTTTAGTTGTAATAATATTTAACCAAAATTAAAAAAAATAATGACATAAAAAATACCATTCATCATTTTTATAAAAATCATCCAACAAAACCAATTCCATCATGACTTAATAAAAACTGCTTAAAAAATAGAACTTGAAATATTAAATTTAAAAGTATAAATCCTATCATCGAAACCTTTGAAATTTTAGGTGAATTTGACTTGACACCCAAAAACAAAAGTACATAAATTGAAACAAGAAAATATTTAAGAAAAGCTTGAATATGAACATACGAGGCAAAACTTAGCCAATAAATAATCAAAAGAAAAAGAAAAAGACCTAGTTTTTTATTTGAAAAAGTAAATTTTTGTGATAAAAAATAATTAATTACGACTATAATAAAAGGCGTTGCAAAAACAAATCGGTTCAAACTGAAAAGACAACCTCCCCTAAAAATCAAAACCGTCATTGTAATTCCCCCTAGATAACCTAATGAAAGTAAAACTTCTTTTGGTATTGAAACAGATTTAAATTTAATCGATTTAAAAATAAACAGAAATAAAACAATTCCAGAGGATGCTCCAAAAAGAAGTGCTACACCATCTAGACGAGTAATCATATTGCCTCCCCAAGATGTAAATGGCAAATGAGGAATCTGTAATTTATTCCCCCAAAGTGATTGAATTTTAAAAAAAGTAAACCATTCTTTTGTATCATTATATTGAATAATCCCTACAAGCAAAACACCTAAAAATGAAACAAAAACATATCCTAAGATTCTTTTTAGCATTGCTTTATCTCTCAATTCTGATATTAATTCCATCAAAATTAATGCGGGAATTAGAACTGTAAAAGCCGGTCTTGAAAGCGTACAAAGAAAGATACCAAATAAAACCAACCAAAATAGTTTCTTTCTAACTCCCAAAATAATTACTACTGTACAGCAAAAGAATATAGACTCTGAATAAGGAAGAAAAAAGAATATAAAACTTGGAATACTCAAATACAAGAGAAGTTCAAAACGAATTAAATTCATAGACTTCACTAAAAAATAGAAACTTGTTAGAAAAAGTAAGGAATTTAACAATGTAATTCCATAAACACCAAAACCTAACATCTTCCAGATCAAGGGGAAAAGCGGAAAAAAAGCAACCCTATACCAATTATACCCTTTCAATGTGATCCAATGATAATGAGCAGCATCCCAATTTAAAAAATTAGATTTTGAAAGTAAATTAGGAGACGTGAAAAAAGTAATTGATCCTATAATCAATACAAAAAATAAAATATAAAAGCCAATAATTTGAGCTTCCTTAAATTTATGCATAATCTAAAATTTTACCTTTTTAAGATATAGAACAAATCTAACTTATTTTTATGATAAAAAATCATATATTTGAACAACTCATATAAAGATTCTATGACAAAAATATATTCTATCCTTTTTTTCTGTTGTTTTTTAATCTACGTTTCTGCTCAAGAGGAATGTTCAAAGTTGAAATCAGCCCATAAGCATGAAAAAAGTAGCACTTTAAATATTGCTCAAATTGCTGAAACAGAAAAATATGATGTGCATTTTTATTCTTTAGACGTTTCTCTAGACAATTTAAGTTCATTTATTACCGGGACTGTTAAAATCCATGCATCAGCAAAAGAAAATATAGATTCGGCTCTTTTTGAATTATATCAAACAATGTCCATTACAGCAATTAGAGTAAATGGATCATCAGCTGTTTTTACTAGAAATGTTTCAGCTGTTAGCGTTTTCGTTGACCAACTTATAAATGAATCTTTTATCATAGAAATAGATTACAATGGAACACCTCCTACATCTGGAACAAACCCAATGGGAGGCTCAGGTTTGACGAACATTCTTGACAACACATATAATGCTCATGTAACAGCCTCTCTTTCAGAACCTTTTTCCGCATACGAATGGTGGCCATGCAAACAGTCTTTAACCGATAAAGCCGACAGTTGTGAAGTAAAAATGACGGTTCCTACTATCTGTAAAGGTGGTTCAAATGGACTTTTAGAAAATGTAATTGATTTAGGAAATGGAACAACTCGATATGAATGGAAACATAGAAAATCGATCGATTATTATTTGATTTCTGTGGCTGTGGCTGAATATATAGATTACTCTATTTTCACGAATCCAATTGGTGCCCCTTCTCCTATCTTGATTCAAAACTACATTTACAATAATCCCCAGGTTTTATTGGATTGGCAGTCAAATATTGATGCGACATCTGATTATATTGAATTATTTTCTACTTTGTATGGATTATACCCTTTTTACAAAGAAAAATATGGCCATTGTATGGCTCCTATTGGTGGAGGAATGGAGCATCAAACGATGACAACCCAAGTACATTTTAATAAAAATTTAACGGCACATGAATTGGGCCACCAATGGTTTGGAGATAATGTTACATGTGGATCTTGGGCTGATATATGGGTGAATGAGGGATTTGCAACTTATTCTCAATACATGATGCTTGAAAATCTATACCCTTCTGAAAGAGTAGGTCAAATGCAACAATATCATGATGCTGCAATGCAATATTTAGATGGAAGTGTTTATATTCCTATTGATACTTTAAATGCAAATCGAATTTTCGATTATCGATTGACCTATGCTAAAGGAGCTGCTATTATTAATACAATGCGTTTTATGATTAATAATGATGCTAATTTTTTTCAAGGTCTAAAAGATTATCAAACGAATTTTGCAGGAAAAACGGCTACAGGATTAGACGTTAAAGCGTCCCTAGAAAATGCTTCTGGAGTCGATTTAACAAAATGCTTTGAAGAATGGTATTATGGTGAAGGATTTCCAACTTACAACTTAAGATGGAATGAAATAGGAAAAGATCTTTCTCTCGAAATTACACAATACCCGTCTGGTGCCTTTTTAACACAAGTATTTACTAATCCACTAGAAATAACTTTTTCAAGAATTAATGACACTGATACGACCATTCGTTTTGAAGTTAATGCAAAAATCAACAATTACTTAATTAGCAACATAGGCAACATATCAAATGTGACTTCTATTGACCCTAACAACTGGATAATTAACAAATCAGACACTGTGATTCACGATTCATCTTTTGAAGTTTTTCCTTCTCCTAATAATTTACCGGCAATCGAACTAACTCCAAATCCAACTGACGGTCAATTTATGCTTGTCGCTCAATCTCCAGGAAATCACTCATTAAAAATGGTTGATTCAAATGGGAAAATAGTTATGGAAAAATCTTTTGGAAAAGAAATTGATTTAGACATATCTCAATTGGCACAAGGAATGTACGTTGTTTTTGTAGTTTCAGAATTTGGAACAAAAGATTCAGCTAAAATCATTAAAAAATAAATTTAAATCTTTTTTTTAGACAAGACTAAAATTATATTTAACTTTGATTAAATATAATTTTATAAATAATGAATAATATATTAAAATCACTAATTTTACTACTCTTATTCTCATCAAACATTTTTGCCCAAACAAGGATTATAAAAGGAACTATCACATTTAATAATTCACCTGTTAATCATGTTCAAATTCGTTTAAAAACCCAACAAATAACTTCATATTGTGATAGTTTAGGCAATTATACTCTCGTATTAAATTCATTTGAATCAGTTGATATTCAATTTTTGCATCCTGAGTATTCAAAGCAAGAAATTAAAATAAATAATCTAGATGATTCTATAATTCAATTAAATATAGAATTAATTAGAAAGGCAACTGAAATAGAAGAATTTGTTGTCACTGGTACGTTAAAAGAAGTTAGTCGAATGAATTGTACTGTTCCTGTTGAAATTTACACGCCTGCTTTTTTTAAGAAAAATCCAACTCCTACCATTTTTGATGCTTTACAAAACATTAATGGAGTCAGACCACAGTTGAACTGCAATATTTGTAATACAGGTGATATTCATATAAATGGTTTAGAAGGTCCATATACAATGGTATTAATAGATGGAATGCCAATTGTAAGTAGTCTTTCAACAGTATATGGCTTGTCTGGAATTCCAAATTCATTAGTCGAAAGAATAGAAATAGTAAAAGGTCCAGCTTCCTCTTTATTTGGAAGTGAAGCAATCGGAGGAATTATAAATATCATCACAAAAAATCCAGCTAAGTCCCCCACACTATCATTCGACTTCTTTACAACAAGTTATCATGAAAATAATTTAGATCTAGGAATTAAATCAAATATCAAGAAAAAAGCTTCTGTATTAACTGGAATCAATTACTTTAATTATCAAAATAAAGTAGATAAAAATCATGATAATTTCACTGATGTGACTTTACAGGATCGAATTTCTGTTTTCCAAAAATGGAATATTAATCGTAAAGATTTTAAAATATTTTCAGTAGCTGGACGTTTTTTTTACGAAGACAGATGGGGAGGAGAAATGAATTGGAATAAAAATTTCAGAGGAGGAGATAGTATTTATGGTGAAAGTATTTATACCACTCGTTATGAACTTTTAACAAATTATCAATTGCCTACAAAAGAAAAAATAATGCTTTCTTTTTCATTTAATAAGCATGATCAAAACAGTCGATACGGAATTGTATCCTACAATGCTCTTCAGAAAATTGTATTTGCTCAATTAACATGGGATAAAAAAATAAAAAGACATGACTTTCTAACAGGAATAGCCATTCGATATACTTTTTATGATGACAATACACCTTCAACTCAAAGTGGTGATTCTTCAAACTTTGTAAATCTACCTTCTAAAACAAATCTGCCTGGAATTTTTATTCAAGATGAAATTACAGTTAATGAAAAGCAAAAACTTTTAGTCGGATTTAGAACTGACTTAAATTCTATTCATGGATTAATTTATACGCCAAGAATTGGTTACAAGATTAACATCAATAAAAAAAACATTCTTCGTATCAATTCAGGAACTGGATTTCGAGTTGTCAATCTATTCACTGAAGATCACGCTTCTTTAACCGGAGCAAGAGTAATTGAAATAAAATCAACTTTAAAACCTGAAAGATCCTATAATGCAAATGTAAATTACATCAAATCAATTTACACAAATAATAATTCTTCAATCATAATTGATGCTACGGCTTTTTACACTTACTTTAACAATCGGATAATAGGTGATTATGAAACGGATCCAAATAAAATAATTTACGATAATTTAAACGGATACGCTATCTCTACAGGAATTAGTACGAATGTTTCTATCTCTCTACCTTCAAACTTAAAAATTATAGCTGGTGCAACTTATATGGATGTCTCAAGCAATATTCAAGGCATTAAACAACAACAAATATTAAGCGAGAAATTTACTGCAACCTGGAGTGTTTCTTACACTATTAAACCAATTAATTTAGAAATAAATTACACCGGAAATCTTTATAGTCCAATGCGTTTGCCTCTTTTAGGTGAACTAGATCCACGTTCTAATTATTCACCTTGGTGGAGTATTCAAAACATTCAATTAATATATACAGGATTCAAAAGATGGGAAATCTATGGTGGAATTAAGAATTTATTAAATTGGACTCCCAATAAGAACAATCCATTTATCATTGCTAGAGCGAATGATCCTTTTGATAAAAAAGTTCAATTCGACACAAAAGGAAATGCAATTGCAACACCAGAAAATCCAAATGCTTTAACTTTTGATCCTACGTATGTTTATGGACCTAATCAAGGAATTCGAGGATTTTTAGGTGTTCGATTTAAAATTAATTAGATTGAAAATTACTCAACCTCCATTAAAACATATTTCTCTTTTGCTAATGCACGTGAACAAGCGTTAAAATGCCACCATTCTGTATCTATGTTTGTAAACTTTTGTGAAGCCATTACTTTTCTCAATAATTTCCGATTGTCAATTTGCTCTTGAGATAATTCTCCTGTCGCTAAAAACTGAGCTTCTAAACGGGGATAAGCTATTTCACGAATATCATCATACTCAGCCCCCATATCCAACGCTTTCCCATTTTGATCACAAATAGTTAGATCTACAGCTGCGCCATAATTATGAATACTTCCATTGGCAGGATTTGAAACAAATTTAGTTCTAGCAGCAACAGGAATAGAATCTAAAGCATCCCACATTTTTTGCTGAACACTCAAAGGACGAACAGCATCATAAACCAATAAATAAAAATTTGGATGAATTTTAGTTAAAAAGTGTTGACAAAGACTTAATCTATCTGCGACGTCTTTTTGCAACATCGCTTTATTAATCTTATCGTATAATTTCATTTTCATAAAATTATCAGAACCAGCATATTTTAAATCAACTTTAATATCTTTATTGATTCTTTGAATATCGATTAAACCTAAATTCAACTGTTTTGCTTTATCAATTGAATCTAATTTCTGTTGAGCCATTATATTTTCTAATGAATCTAACAAATCAGTATTTGATAATTCACAGCTTTTACAATTTTCTTTAGCCGAATTACTACATGAAAAAAGAAAAATAAAAACTGCTATAGAAATACTAAATAAAACTTTTGACATAATTCTTCTTTTACGATTACAATTCACAAAAGTAATCAAGTATCTGTGATTATATTTCATTCTTATATTAAAAAAAGAATGATAAAACCGCATTTTACGGCTTTAGAACAGCTATGTACCTAAAGAAATAATAACGATTGACTAAAAAATCAAATTAAGCACCTTTAAATTATTAAATAAATTTCTGTAAATTCTTATCAAATAGTACATTAAAAACTGAAATTAGATTAAATATGACCAATATTCGGGTCAAAAAACAAAAAATTTACAATTTTATCATTAATTTGACAATTAATATTTCTTCTTGAATGTGAAAAACTAGAAAGATTTGACGTAAATTTGATAAAAAAATAAAATTTGTTATGCCGAAAATTTCTCAAAAAGCGATTGACATGCCTGCTTCACCGATTCGTAAATTGGTTCCTTATGCAGAAACAGCTAAAAAACAAGGTAAAATTGTTTACCATTTAAATATTGGTCAACCTGATATCGAAACTCCTGAAGTAGCTTTAAACGCTATTAAAAACATGGACAGAAAAGTGATTGAATATAGTCACTCTGCTGGTTTTGAATCATACAGAAATAATTTATCAGCATATTACAAAAGAACTGGTATTAATGTGAATCCTGAAGACATATTAATTACAACAGGTGGTTCTGAAGCATTAATATTTGGATTCATGACAACATGTAACGTTGGAGATGAAGTGATTATTCCTGAACCATTTTATGCAAACTACAATGGATTTGCAGTAACTGCAGGAATCAACGTAGTTCCAGTAACATCTACTATAGAAACAGGTTTTGCTTTACCTGCAGTTGAAGAAATTGAGAAAAAGATCACTGTAAAAACTAGAGCAATCGTTATTTGTAATCCAGGTAATCCAACAGGATATTTATATTCAAAAAGTGAATTAGAACAATTACGTGATTTAGTAAAGAAACACGATTTATTCTTATTTGCTGATGAAGTTTACAGAGAATTCTGTTACGACGGAGCTATTCCTTTTTCAGTAATGAACTTAGAAGGAATCGATGAAAACGTAATTATGATTGATTCTGTTTCTAAACGTTATTCTATGTGTGGAGCACGTATCGGTGCTTTAATCACTAAAAATAAAGAAGTAATGGCAGCAGCTTTGAAATTCGGTCAAGCGCGTTTGTCTCCTCCAACTATAGATCAAATTGCTTCTGAAGCAGCTTTAAACACACCACAATCTTATTTTGACAATGTGGTTGCAGAATATGTAGAACGAAGAAACATTATGGTAGAAGGGTTAAATTCTATTCCAGGTGTATTTTGTCCAAATCCAAGTGGAGCTTTTTATTGTGTTGCTAAATTTCCGGTTGATGATGCTGAGAAATTTTGTCAATGGTTATTAGAAGATTTTGAATTTGAAGGTCAAACAGTAATGATGGCACCAGCAAATGGATTCTATTCAACAAAAGGAGCTGGACAACAAGAAGCTAGAATTGCTTATGTATTGAATCAAGATTCATTAAGAAAAGCAGTTATTTGTTTAGGTGAAGCGTTAAAAGTTTATCCTGGAAGAGTTGTTAGTCAAGAATCATTAGCAGAAAGTAATTAATAAATCTTATTTATTTATTCGAAACGTCATCATTTATTTGATGACGTTTTTTTTGTTCAAAACAATTGATTTATTTCAATTGACTATCTTTCAATTTAAACCACTAATACTACCAATTTAATAGATTTTATAATTTTATAATTGATCAAAAATTAATTGTAAATATTCAAATATAAAGAGTAAATTTACTAGAATCTTATAAAGATCCAAATGGAAATCATCGGTTTTATAGCAGCTATTATTATTGGAATAATCCTGGGAATTCTAGGAGGTGGTGGTTCGATATTAAGTGTCCCAATTCTAGTTTATTTATTTAAACTCGACAGTACAACTGCTACAGCTTATTCATTATTCATTGTTGGAACAAGTAGTTTAATTGGCACTTTCCCAAAGTATAAACAAAATTTAATTGACTTTAAAGCTGCTTTAATATTTGGATTTCCAGCTTTACTTTCAGTTTATATAACGAGAAAATATTTAATTCCAGCAATTCCAGATGAAATATATAAATTTTCTAGTTTTATCATTACTAAGTCGTTTTTAACGATGATCGTGTTTGCGATTTTAATGATTTTCGCCTCTTTTTCGATGATCAGAAAATCAAAAACAAAATCAAAAAATCAAAACAATTCTACGAATTCAAATTATTCATTGATTATTCTACAAGGATCAATTGTTGGTTTATTAACAGGTTTTGTTGGTGCTGGTGGTGGATTTTTAATCATTCCAGCATTGATGTATTTATGTAACATTCCTATCAAAAAAGCAATTGGAACTTCACTTATTATTATCGCTACTAATTCACTAATCGGATTTATGGCCGACATTACAAATAATCAAACGAATATCGATTGGAAACTTCTTTTGACATTCACAACTTTAACTATCTCTGGGATTTTTGTTGGAAGTTATCTAACAAAATTCATTGATGCCCAAAAATTAAAGAAAGGATTTGGTTGGTTTGTCCTATTAATGGGAATCTACATCATTCTACATGAATTTTTATTTTGAAATTCAAATTAATTAATCAGGAATATGCTTGATGGTTTTATTTACATATTCGAATTCATAATTGGCTTTATCTTGGCTATATCTAGAATATCATTAACAATTTAAGCACTTTATAGCCTTACAATTGTCATATTTGACAAAGCTTTCAGAACATTTTGTCTAAGTTCGGGAATCCTATTGATCTCTCTAGTAATATATGTATATTCAAATGTCATGAAGGGAAATTCAAACAACACTGAATTCATTGATTTTTATCAATCAAAGTATTCTAAAAAAAGCAGCTCTTTTGGGCTTGATTAAAGAAAGCATCTAAATAAAAGACTAAAATATAATTGAAATAGGCTGACTCAAAAGGACAGCCTATCATTTTTTTTGAACCAATTTAAACTATAGCTGTACGGTTCAAAAAAATCAATCTTTATGAAAAAAATAATCATATTATTTGGACTTATTACTTTGAATAGTGCTAACTCATTTACACAACAAGAACCTTTAACTATTAATCCTCCTTCTCGAATACAACCTGTTAGTTCACGAAAAATTCAAATGGCAATTCTATTTGATGCTTCTGGAAGTATGGATGGCTTATTAAGTCAAGCAAAATCGAAAATTTGGACGATTGTCAATGAATTGAGTTCACTTCGTTTTCAAGGTCAAACCCCAACAATTGAATTGGCAATTTATGAATACGGGAAGGATGAAATTTCTTCTTCTGAAAATTATGTTCGTCAATTGACACCTCTTACTAAGGATTTAGACTTAATTTCTACAAAATTATTTGGTATTACTACAAATGGAGGTTCTGAGTTTTGTGGTGCTGTTATCGGGAAATCAATTTCTGAACTTAGTTGGTCAACTAGTCCAACAGATTTAAGAATGATTTACATCGCTGGCAACGAAATATTCAATCAAGGATCTATTGATTACAGAGAAGTGTGTAAAACAGCTGCTGATCGTCAAATTTATGTTAATACTATTTATTGTGGACCACACGATCAAGGTATTAGAGAATTTTGGTTTGATGGGGCACAAATCGGTCACGGAGATTATTTCAACATTGATGCAAACAAACAAGTAATTCAAATTGACACTCCTTTTGATGATCGGATCAATACGTTTAATAATGCTTTAAATAAAACATATTATGGATATGGTTCTGCAGGAAGAGAAAATAAAATGATGCAAGGTTCTGTAGATTCACAAAATTTAAGTTTTTCTAAAACAAACGCGGTTGAAAGATCAATAGTAAAATCTAAAAGTGCTTATACAAATGCTTCATGGGATTTAATTGATGGAGACAAAGATGGAAAAATTAAAATCGGTGAATTAAAAGAAGAAGATCTTCCTGAAGAGTTTAAAGGAAAAACGGTAGAAGAAAAAACGGAATTGTTAGATTCTATAAAAATTGAAAGAGATTCAATTCAACTTGAAATTGGAAAATTAGCGATTGAACGTCAAGCTTATATTGATGCCGAAATTAAAAAAAGAGCAACTACAGGTGATGTAGACGATTTTGGGACTTCCATTAGTCAAAGCATTTTTAAAAAAGCTGAATTAATTGGAATGAAAAAAGAAGAAGTCATAAAATAAGAACAAACGTTTAGCAATTCAACCCAGGGCAAACGCATTTAAATTCTGTGGAAATAGACTGTTTTTTTTTTAACACAGAGTACGAAAGGAGTTAAAAATAGGAGTTTCATTAAGTTTTTACATAGTACTTTTAAAAACTTTGAGAAACTCTGTGAAAAAACTCTGTGTTAATCTGTTTTAAAAAAAATCTAAAAGCGTTTGCCCTGCTATTCAACCTAACCTATTAATCAAAAAATAAATTAATTTCTATGAAAAAAATCATTTTAACTTTCGGAATCATTTCTATCAACATCTTATTTTCTTGTCATTCTAATCTACAAGGTAATCAAGAATCGAAAACTGGCGAAATTTCAAGTTCTAATAATACAGATTTATCTGAAGGAAGATCAATGGAAAAATCATCAAATCCCAAACCAGAATCAGATGCATTTAAATCGAAACAGAGAGATAAAAAAATCATTAAATCAGGATATTTAAACATAAAAACTTCAAATATTTCAAAATCAAAATCTTCTTTTAATACAATCGTGAAAAATGTGGATGGATATTATGAACTGGAGAAATTATATTCGGATGATTATTCAACAGTTTATGATATTAAAATCCGTGTTCCTTCTGCTAATTTTGAAAAGTTACTTTATGAAATTGAGTCTGGAAAAAATGAAATTACAGATAAAAACATAAGTGGAAATGATGTCACTGAAGAGTATTATGATTTAGAAACACGCTTAGTAAGTAAACGTGAATATTTAAAACGATATCGAGTAATTTTGACAAAAGCTAACACGATTGAAGAAATACTATTGATTGAAGAAAAAATTCGTGAAATTGAAGAAGAAATTGACAGCAAAGAAGGAAGATTAAAGTTCTTAGCCGATCAAGTTGGTTTTAGTACGTTGAGCATCCATTTATATGATAAAAAAGTTCAAAAAATTATCGAATTTCAAGAAGATGGATTCTTCAAAAAAGCAGGGATTTCTCTTTCTCATGGTTTGAAATCAATATTAAACCTTTTTCTTTGGATCATTTCAATTTGGCCTTACATTCTGATCGTTATAATAACATTCTATTTAGCTAAACGATATATTAAAAAATAATCAACCTAACTGAATAAAAAAAGGCTTCTCAAAACATTTTGAGAAGCTTTTTTTTAAAAATATTTGTAAAGACTTTTATCTAATTTTCAATAATCACTTGAATACCCGTTTTTTCTGAATCATTAACTAATTCAACTGTATAAAATCCACTTGCACATTTTGAAATGTCAATGATTTTTTCAGTTTCAGTCAATGACAAGTCTGATCTATAAACAACTCTACCTGCAACATCTATTAAATTTATCGAGGTGTATTTTTTGTTGTTATAGAACAATTTAACAGAACCTTTAGCTGGATTTGGATACACCAAATAATCAATTCCATCAAATATTTTAGTTGAAGAACAACTCTCGACTAAAATACTCTTATATACTGTTGCATGACAATCTAAAGTTGTAGTATACGTATAATTAATAACATTTAATCCGATCGGAACTATAGCTGGATTAAATGAACCATTTACAACACCATTCCCTGAATACACACCTCCAATTGGTAAACCTTGTGTTAATACTACAGCTGAATCTGTTGAGCATATTTTTGGAAATGCTACTAAAGACAAAGCTGGTACATAATTCAACTCTAGAACATTTGAATACAAAGAAGTAAAACCTGTCAAACTAATCGCTGCACGAAAGTATGAAGTTGCAGTTAATCCTTGAACTGTATAAAGGGGAGTCGTTGCCCCTGTTCCAGAAGTAACATTTGTCCAATTAGTCTGCCCGTCAATCGATTTTTGCCATTGAATATCACCATAATAATAATCTAATGTCAATTCATTTGAAGCACCAATACAAGGTGAATCTTTTGTAACAGAACCAATAATTGGTGAATCTGAAATAATTATAGCCGTTTCCCACAAACCTCTACCATAAGTAGCTGCTTTTAAAATGCAACTATCAATATATGATGGATAATAAATTTCTAACTCTCCAATTTTAACATTTGGTAAATTCGTATTATACTCAATCCAATCATTTGTTCCTTTTTTAAAATAAACTCCGACATCAGTTCCGACAAATAAATGAATTTCATCAAACGAATATTTATTTTGAACAATTGTGTTCACAGGCAAAGGTGGTAAACCAGTTGAAATATTCACCCAAGAAGCTCCGGAAGAAACTGT
>CANJKA010000113.1 GCA_947474675.1 Flavobacteriales bacterium | reverse complement strand
CGGCAATAATTCCATTGGCCAGTTTTGAAAAGAGAATGGACGAATCCATCTTTTAATCGAATGAATTCCAACTGCAGTGAAACGACTATCAGAAGATGCAGGATAAGGACCACCATGAATCATAGATGGGCAAACCTCAACACCAGTTGGAACACCATTGAAAATGATTCTTCCTACTCTGTTTTGAAGTGCATCGACAACATCAGTATAGTTCGTTAATTCTTTTGCATCTGTAATAATTGTTCCAGTCAATTGACCTTCTAAACTTTTGATAACATTTACAAGTTCTTCTTTATTTTCACATTGAACGACCATTGCAAAAGGTCCAAAAACTTCAGTATTTAAAATGTGATTCGATAAAAAAGTCTTTCCGTCAACTGTAATTAATTTTTGTTGAGCGAAATTCGGTTTAACTTCTTCTGCATAACTGGAAATAATATTTACTCCTATTTGAGAAGAAATCAATTCTTTCCCATCATTGAAATTTTTCTTAATACTTGGGTGAAGCATACAACTTGGAGCTATTCCAAGTAATTTTTCACCTAGTTTTTTAGAAAAATCAGATAATAATTCACTTTGAATGCCCAAAATCAAACCTGGTTTCGTACAAAACTGTCCTGTTCCTCCAGTTATCGAGTCAGCAAATTGATTTGACCATTTTTCTAAATCATTTTGCAAAGCATGTGGTAAAATAACAACTGGATTCAAACTTCCCATTTCGGCAAATACGGGAATTGGTTCAGGTCTTTTAGCTGCAATATCGTATAATGCTCTTCCTCCTTGAATGCTTCCTGTAAAACCAACACCTTTCACTAATGGATGACTAACAAGTTGAGCCCCAACAGTTCTTCCTCCTCCCATCAAATTTGAAAAAACACCGTTTGGCATACCATGTTTTTGAGCCGCTTTAATAATAGCAGAAGCCACCATTTCACCAGTTCCAGCATGCATTGAGTGTGATTTAACAATTACTGAACAACCAGAAGCCAAAGCACTTGCAGTATCTCCACCAGCTGTTGAATAAGCAAAAGGGAAATTACTTGATCCAAAAACAACTATTGGCCCAATCGGAATTGACATTCTTCGGACATCAATTTTTGGAGCAGGTAATCTTTCTGGTATTGCTGTATCTATTGCTGCATCGACCCAAGAACCTTCAATTACTAATTGAGCAAAAGACCTCAATTGAAATAAAGTTCTTCCTCTTTCACCTTCTGCTCTTCCTCTCGGTAAACCAGATTCCTGACAGTACATGTCAAGTAAATCGTTACCAAGTGCTTCAATTTCATCCGCTATACCATTAATAAAAGCTGCCTTTTCAGCTGCTGGAGTCGTTCTGTAAATTTCGAACGCTTCCCACGCCAAAGCAACTGCGGCATCAACTTCTTCAGCAGTTGCTTCAGTAAAGACACATTCATTTTCAGTATTTAAAACAGGATTAATTGATTGAAAAGTTGTCGTACCCTTCGATGATAATTTATTTCCTATGTAATTTTTTCCAGTAATCAAATTTTCTATTGTCGTCATTGTACAGTGAAATTATTTAATAGTAAACTATTTCTTCTAAAGAAGCATATTCAGGTAAAGTTGGTCTTGTAGCCAATCCTTTTTCAATAATAGCTAATACATTTTCTCTTTCTTCACCCATTAAAGGTAATCTTGGAGCACGAACAAACTCAGAACCTAATCCTGTAGCAACTTCTGCCAATTTAATGTTTTGAACCAATCTTGCATTGATATCTAATTCAAGTATAGGTAAGAACCATCTGTAAATCATTACGGCTTCTTGAATTCTACCCGCTTTTACTAATTTGTAAATTGCAACCGTTTCTCTAGGGAAAGCATCGCATAAACCAGCGACCCAACCGTCAGAACCAAGCACTAAACTTTCCAATGCCAATGTATCAACACCCGAAAGAATTTTTAATCGACTACCAAAACGGTTGATCATTCTTGTAACATTTGAAATATCTCTAGTTGATTCTTTTACTGCTTGAATCATATCGTATTTTAATAATTCTTCAAACATATCCAATGTTACTTCTGTTTTGTAATCAACTGGATTGTTGTAAATCATGATTGGTAAACTTGTGCTTTTAGCTACTTCAGCAAAGAATGTAATTGTTTCTCTTTCACTAGAACTATATCTCATTGGAGGCAACATCATTAAACCTTTTGCACCATCTTCTTCTGCTTTAGCTGCAGCTAATATTGCCCCTTTAGTAGTTTGTTCAGCAATATTCATAATAACTGGAACTCTTCCACTAACAATATTTACAGTTGTTTTTACCAACGTTCTTTTTTCTTCATCTAATAGTGTACTAGCTTCTCCAAGCGTTCCTCCTAATATGATACCATCAACTCCTGCTTCTAATTGTGCGTTAACGTTTAATGCAAATAAGTCAAGATCTAACTTATCGTCTTTTGTAAACTTAGTAGTTACTGCAGGCATTACACCTTTCCATTCTATGCTCATATCGTTTTAATTTTAAATCAAAGTTATGCTTATTACAATCAAAAACGACTAAAGTAGTTATCTACAAGTAATACTATATTAACCTTTTTGAGATAATTACCACAAAAATGTAGTAATATTTACTTAAAATTGTTTTGACTAATACTATATTACTAAAATAATATATTTTACTTAAAATAGAGAGTATATATTAAATATGTATTCTGTCTTTTTTATTTAAAAAAAGCAAACAAAATAATTCCTATTTGATATACACTGGTTAATATAAGTTTATATATGGTGATATTTTCAAAATTATAGTAAGAGTTATATACTATTAAAAGTTACTTTTTTAAGTTATCAAAAATTAGTAATTATTCAACTATTTGATTGAAAAATAAAATAATTAGAACATTTGTTAAATAACAATCTCGAAAAATATTTTTTGAACAAACAAATATATCTAAAGATGATATTTTATTAAAACGAACGTCAATTCTCATTAATTAATAGCATTTTATAATACTATATTATCCATGGGTATAGTGGGATATTTTTAATATTCGTAATGTTACAGTATACACAACAACTATGAAAGTACTTGCGTTTAAGATTTTAATGACGAAAGACCAAACAATATTATATGAAGAATATAATGATATGTTTTTATATGGCTCTTTACATCAACATGAAGAAGTTCAAATTAGTTTAATTGTTAAAAGATCAGGAAATCTTTTAGTAGGTCTAGCTTAATAGTTAAAAAGTATTCCTTTCAATAATTTTAAGGATATTACCCCGAATTCATTCTATTACCTCTTTTATTATGATTAATTTTAATCAGTTCTAATATTTTTGGTATGATATCAAACCTAATTGAAAAATTTAATCCAAAAAGACTGTAATATATACCAAAATTAGCTGCTAATGATACTATATTACCTCTAATAGTTAATATATAATAAAAAAGTATTAATATTATCTCATAAAACGAAATAACTATGAAAGTACTTCCATTCAAAATTCTAAAAACAAGAGAACAAAATCTTTTATTTCAAGAAGATAGAGATATGATTTTATACGAATTACTTCATCAACATGAAGAAGTTCAAATTAGCATCATTGAAAAAGGATCAGGTAACCTTTTGGTTGGAGATGCATTTACTTCTTTCAATGAAGGAGATGTTATCGTTTTTGGTAAAAATTTACCTCATGTACTTAAAAGTGAAGAACCGTGTTCAATGATTTCAATCTTTTTTACAAAAGAATGTTTTGGAAAAGATTTTTTTGAACTTCCTGATTTAGAAGACATTTCTTCATTTTTAGCTCAAAGTGATAAGGGGTTATTGGTGAGTTCAAACTTAGAAAAAATCAAAAAATTATTCATTGAATTTGGTGAAGCTTCAAAATTAAAACGTTTTCAACTGTTTTTGAATATATTAGATGAAATAAGTAAAAGTGAAAAAAAGCAATTATCATCGTTTTTGTATAATAAAGAATTAACACTAAACGAAGGAAAAAGAATGAGTATGGTCTTCGATTACTTAATGAAGAATGTTGAGAAAGAAGTGTCTTTACAAGAAGTAGCAAATGTTGCAGCTATGAGTAAAAATGCATTTTGTAGATATTTCAAACAAAGAACAAACAAAACCTTTTTTCAGTTTTTAATTGAAATCAGAATTGAAAGAGCTTGTGGTTTATTAATAAAAAATCCTGATTTATCAATTACAGAAGTTTCAGAATTATGTGGATTTAAAAATTTATCAAATTTCAATCGTAAATTCAAAGAAATTAAATTGATGAGTCCTAAAATGATTAAGAAAACGAGGCAAATAGCTTGACATAGGGCATAGGAAATAGGTAATTGGGCATAGGGGAAAAACTATTAGACTTAGGATATTAATCTTAGGTCTTTTTTTTCAATACTACATTTTTAATAAATAAACAATTTGTTATAGTTTGGATTCGCTTTTTTAGATTTACTTTGTGATTCGAAAAACTATAAAATATGTCTGATAATAACATTACAAAAACGAATTACGGTGCATTAACAACTTTAACTACAGTATTTTTCTTTTGGGGATTTATTGGCGCAGGAAACAGTGTTTTTATCCCTTTCTGTAAACATTATTTTAGTTTAGATCAATTTCAAAGTCAATTAATTGATTTTGCTTTTTATGGTGCTTATTATTTAGGAGCATTGTCATTATTTGTTTTTGGATCAAGCACTGGTAAAGATCTTATTGGTCAATGGGGATATAAAAAAAGTATTGTATATGGCTTACTATTTTCAACATTAGGTGCTGTTGCAATGATTATTTCTGTTTACTTAAATCAATTTTCAGGAATGTTATTCGGTTTATTTATTGTTGCATTGGGCTTTTCAATCCAACAAACTTCAGCTAATCCTTTTATGATATCTTTAGGAGATGAAGCAACTGGAAGTAATCGAATTAATTTGGGAGGATCTATTAATAGTCTTGGAACTTCTATTGGTCCACTAGTAATTTCACTTTCATTATTTGGTACAACAGCTGCAATTAGTGATGACATGATAGCGTCATTGAGTCTTTCGAAAGTTAATATTTTGTATGGTTGTGTTGGTTTGTTATTTTTAGGAACAGCAGCTTTATTTGGATTTTCTAAAAAGGTTCCTTCTGGAATAAGAGAAGAAAAACCAGAAAAGGCTAAAAAAGCAATGGCAACTCTATTTGTAATTACCGGATTATTAGCTGCTTGTTTCGCTCCAGTTTTTGGAAGTTATAGATCAAATGAAGCAAAAGAATTAGTTGAATTAAATCATGATTTAGAACAAGTTAGTCTTGATGAAAAAGGGGTTGAAACAGTAACTTTATCAATGCAACAACTTAAAACTCAAAAATCAATAAAAATTGCAATTGAAAAAACGCGTAAACCACTTGAACAAAAAAGATTAATCTGGCTTTCTTGTGGTTTTTTAGTAATTCTTGGAGGGTTACTTTTTGCATTTAAAAAAGGGAAATCACAAAAAGAAGGTTGGGGTGCAATGCAACATCCTCAATTGGTATTGGGAATGTTAGCAATATTTGTATATGTTGGGGTTGAAGTGGCTATCGGAAGTAATTTAGGTGAACTATTAAAACAAAAAGCATTTGGAGGATATAATTCTTCTCAAATTGCTCCATATATTGCAATGTATTGGGGTAGTTTAATGATTGGTCGTTGGGCTGGAGCAATTAATGCTTTTGAAATGAAAAAATCAACTAATCAGATTTTAAGATTTATAGTTCCTTTAATTGCTTTTGGAGTTGTTTTAGGTTTCACAAAAGTTTTAGGGTATGATATAAAACCATTGTATTGGTATTTCGTATGTGTCCTCATACAAATAGTTGCGTTCTTTGCGACGAATGATAAACCAGCTCTTACGCTTTTTGTTTTCGGCCTACTAGGTGCATCAGCAACAATAATAGGACTATCAACAACAGGTATAACTGCAGTATACGCATTCTTAAGTGCTGGATTATTTTGTTCTATTATGTGGCCATGTATATTTTCATTGTCATTAGCTGGATTAGGAAAATATCAATCTCAAGGATCTGGTTTCTTAGTTATGATGATATTAGGAGGTGGGATTATTCCGCCAATTCAAGGAAAACTATCTGATGTTTTAGGAATTCAACCTTCTTTTATTGTTGGAACAGTCTGTTTTCTTTACTTAGCCTTCTTTGCAATATATGTGAAGAAAGTATTAAAAAACCAAGGAATATCTTTTGATGAAAAAGTAGAAGGCGGACATTAATAATCTATCAGCAAATAAACTACCCATTTTGACTGATTCTTTTATCCTTTTTCTTTGTTAAAATTTTAAACCATAACTTTAGCTATGCTTGAAAATTTTGCCTTGATAAAGAATAAAATAATTACTTCAAATTTGTGCACTTTATTTTCTTACAGATACTAATTTAAAAAAACTTCTTTCGTAGTACTTCTAATTTTATCACATAACATATCGACAGGTAAGTCGTTGTCGTCTTTTCCAAAAGGGTCTTCAATTTCTTCTGCTAGTACTTCAATACTTACGAGAACATAGAATATAAATGTTGCGATTAATGCTGAGAAATAGCCAAAAATAGTTACGAATGCGAGTGGCAAAGTAGTCACATAAATGAATATGAACTTTTTTATAAAAAGACTATAGGAGAAAGGAATGGGCGTATTTTTAATTCGTTCACAAGCACCTAAACTGTCCATGAACTTATTACAATTTTTATCCAATATAATAAATTCTTGTTCTGAAATTATTCCTTTCATTTTTAATTCAAGTAATCGTTTATAGATTAATTGGGTAATGGCTAAAGGTTTATGTGATTTTGAAGATATAAATTCAATTTCTTTCTCTAATAATTCTAACTCATCAAACTTAACACCTCGTCTTAAATGTTCCTTAGCTGCGAAAACAAAATTTGGAATCATTCTAACAAAAAAATCGCGATCTTCTTGAGAATTTATAGTTGATGCAAGTTTTATAGAAAGATTTCTTGTGTCATTTACAAGTTCACCCCATTTTTTTCTACCTTCCCACCATCTATCATAAGCAGTATTAGTCCTAAAGATGAGTAAAAGTGAAATAACAAACCCAACTAAAGAATAAACGCTTATTAATTTCTCTAAAAACTTTGAATCTGGTGCAAAACGAAGAACCAAAAAAGTAATAAATAATGTAAAACAACCAATATAGATTATTTCTTTCCAAAGCATTCGCAATGTATCGCTCTTGTGAAGACCGAAAATCATGTGTAGCCAAGTTTTTGGATTGTAGCTGATCATATTTTTATTTTATAAAAAGATATTTGTAAAGACGTTTTATAAAACGTCTCCACATACTTTATAGACCATTGGCCTATAACATAACTCAGTTATGGATATAATAAGGTGAGATCATCCAATAAACAATTACCCCAGTAACAGAAACATAAAACCAAATTGGCCATGCAAAACGAGTCCATTTTTTATGTTTTATAAAATCACCTTGCCATGCGAAAAGGTATGTAAACAAAACTATTGGAACAACAGCAACACTTAAAATTATATGAGAAATTAACAAAGGGTAATATACATTTCCATATTCGCCCTTGTATGCAGTATTATCGTTCGTCATATGATAAGCAACATAACAGGCTAAAAATAAAATTGACAACACCAAGCAACGACGAATATACTTTCGATGTATTTCTATGTTCTTTTGTTTAATTGCATATAATGCGATTATAAGAAAAACAGCTGTTATAGCGTTAATCTTCGCATACAAAGCTGGTAAAAAATGAAGATAAGTAACTCCTTCAATTTTAACTTTAAACAATAAAGCTACAACTAAAGGTATCGCTACTGCTGCTGCATAAATAGCAATTTTAGCATTTTTTAATTTTTTCGGATCAGTTAACTGCGTACTCATATTTTAATAATTTACGTATATCTTTTTCTAATTGATCTACTTGTTTTGGATCTGTTGTTTTGTAAACACCGCGAACATATCCTTCACGATCTACTAATGTAAAGGCTTCTGAATGTGCATATCCACCAGCTGCTTCTATATCTTCTTGCGCAACTATAAGGAAATTATCAATTCCCAATGCATGAGTTCTTGCTTCACTTCCAGTAAAAAATTGCCAGTTCTTTGCTTTTATACCTTTTGCTTTTATGTAATTTTTAAGCACATACGGGCTATCTGTTTTGGGATCAATAGAGAATGACATAAATTGAATTGATTTGCTTAAATCCTTTGTAAGGTTGTTTAAACGCTTCATTTCATCTGTCATCTTTGGGCAAATTGATTGACAATTCGTAAAGATGAAATCAGCTACCCAAATTTTTCCTTTCATAGAAGACGATTTTATCAAAACAGAATCTTGATTTAAATATTCGAAGGAAGGAATTTTAGGAAAAACAGTGTCAGCAATTTCTTTACCGTTAACAACTTTATAAATTACATCTGCATTACCTAAAAATGGTAATACTTTTTGTTTGGAATTAGTATCCTTACATGAAATTAGTGCAAGAAACACAAAACAGAAAATTGAAATTTTCATTTTAAATCTTACAAATTATTTTGATTTCATCATTCTAGCTTTTCTAGCTTTATCATATTGTTTCTGAAGAAGAGCAATGTGCTGATACATTCTACGAATTGAGCCTTCAGCATTTCCTCTATTTACCATTCGAAGATGATTTTTCTTATCAATCAATAACATTAATTCTAAATAAGCTTCTCCTCCGAAGTATTGTTTACCTTTCTTCAGTAAGGTTTGATTGTTAAATTTAAAATTATATACTGAGCGTGCATCTCCATTTGCTAAAAACCAAATATCTGGATCATAACCTTCGATATTATCCAACATTGAAGATTTTAACATGGATAAATTTTTAATTGGATTACCATGTCCATCAGTTACAAAAGAGATAATCTTTACTTGTTTTAATCTCTTTTTGTTTTTGCGGATGTGCTGAAAAATAGCTTGATCAACATGCCACATAGAAATTGCACAACTATCAGGACAAGTAACTTGTAGTGAAGTTATAACAACTATTTTTCCATCAAAATCTTTAGACGAAAATGATTTCCCTCTACTATCAATAAATTTGTAATCAATCGATTTCCCGTAATCAGGTAATTCTTTGAATTTATGACTACATCCTCTAGTTGATAAGAAAACCAACAAAAAAGCCGGTAAAAGTAGAATAAGTACTGCTACTATTCTATTTCTACCGGCATTATCTTTAATTGCCATTATTAAAATGAATTATTAATAACCGTATTTCGACCAAACTCCACCTACATAGATAGATTCAGTAAGAAGTAAAATGATCAAATAAATAATAAAAAATATGTATGGAATTAATATAACATATTTTAATGCTTTTCTTTCATGACCTAAATGCATGAATGACATAACAATATATCCAGCTTTCACTAAAGTCAACAAAATGAAACAAATTTTCACCATTGGCCAACTAGGACTGTCTTGGTGAATAATAGACCCTAATGCAACTTCAACACCTGTAATAACAGATAATAATAAGGTTACAAACCAAATCTTTTTACGTGCTTTAACACCTTCTTCTTCACTGTGGTGAGTGTCTAAAGAATATTCAATGATATCATCTCTTTCCATGATAGATTTTTTTTAAATTAATTAAACAAGATAGAAGAAAGTAAATACAAATACCCAAACTAAATCGACAAAATGCCAGTATAGTCCAGTTTTTTCAACCATTTCATAATGACCTCTTTTGTGGTAAGTTCCTTTTAAAACACCTAATAAAATAATGATGTTAAAACAAACCCCAGAAAATACGTGAAAGCCGTGGAATCCAGTAATAAAGAAGAAAAACTGACCGTATTGTTGTGGACCGTATTCATTTTCTTTTAAATCTGCACCATATATAACTCTATGAGCTTCACCAGAAGTAATAACTTCAGTATATAATTTTTCAGCTTCTGAACCAGTAATATTTTTACCTTTTGTACCAACTTTCATATGGTATTTAGACCCATTTTTCTTTATTACTAAAGCATCAATATGATCATGTTCTTTATTCACTTTCGCCATAGAACCATCGTGTAAACGAATAATCCCTTTTGAATCTAGATGACCCATTAATATAGCATGGTGATATTGGTGCAATAAATCTTCTGTAATAACTTCTCCTTTTTTGTGATGATCACCAGCTTCTGTTACTGTAAAATTTGCAATCTCACCAAAATGACCTTTAACAATTGCCTGAGATCCATCTGCTAATTCAATTTTACCGAACTTAGAACCATGAATAAAGTGACTCCATTCCCAAGCTTGAGAACCAACGAAGAAAAAACCACCAATAATAGTAGCGATCATCCATTTAGTAACTCCTTTTTTGTCCATTCTATGACCTGCTTCAACCGCAAGTACCATTGTTACAGACGAAACAATTAAGATAAATGTCATCAAAGCAACATAAATCAAAGGATAACCATGACCTAAAAAAGGCAATGAGTTAAAAGTTTCTTCACCGATTGGCCATGCATCTTGTGCATTAAATCGCGTAAAACCATAAGAAACAAGTAATCCTCCAAAAGTCAGAGCATCTGACACTAAGAAAAACCACATCATTAACTTTCCGTAACTAGCATTAAATGGAGAAATTTTTCCTCCCCATGCAGTTTTTGAATCATTTTTTTGTTCAGCGTGTTCTGCCATTTTAATAAATTTTGTACAAGTTTAATGAATAAAAAGTGAAAAAGTGAAAAATAAGATGACAAAAATCATATTAAATTAGAAAAAGTCATTATTAATTAAAATAAAATATTTATAAAATATTGAAAAACAGTATAATCAACATTTATTTAGTTCGCATCTAAATAATAAAAATTTAGATTAAAATATTATTAATTTCAATAATTAGTCAAATTTTTAAAATATTTATTTTCCTGAAATTGTATGATTTATTTTCAAATATACTTTTGAATCTTGACAATAAATATTTTCGAAATCATTACTTTATATATAATAAAAACAAGAATAGATATATCCACAATAATCCTAAATAATGCCAGAAAATTGCCCCTAGCCTTAAACTAAGTGTGTCTTTGGAGGTAAATTTTCCTAATAATGAAGCTCTCACGATTCTAATCATATAGATTAGTGTAAAAATAATATGTCCTAAATGAAGGAAAGTAATTATCCATAAATAAGAAGAAGATGTATCTGGAGATTCTAAAGGTTTTGTTTGCAAATAATCATCTAATTTTTTTCCGTGATATTTCCACAATCTATTTTCATATTCTAACTCTTTCCCTTTAAAAAAGACATGAAAATCTTTGCCTAATTTTCCTTTCATAAAAAAATCGCCTCTTCCATCTCTCATATTAATGGCTAAATCTTTTAACCTAATCAAATCAACAAACTGTAATTCAGAACTGTCGGGTAAAGATAATTTTCCATTAATCACACTAACTTTTTCTTGTTTGTATAATAATTCAAATTCATTACCGTATTTAATAGCTCCTAATGGTTTATTAATTGCATAATCTTCGAATTGAGATGTAAATTCTTTAATTTTTGAAAATTGATTGTCAGTTAATTTTTTTCCATTTATTAAATAATCATTTCCGTCAATTTCAATAAATTTATTTTGGTATTTTATTTCGTAATAACCATAATATCTTCCATCATCACCAACGCTACCGTATCTTCCATCAACAACCATTATGTCTCCACGGAATCTACTACCTGTTTCATATAACTCTCCATAACCTTTAAACTGGAAGTAAATAAATAAAACACCAAATAAAAAGGTTAATACAATAAAAAATTTTGACATTTTTTGATTGTCATTTTTTGCGGATGTTATTCCCACTTGAAAGAAGATACTACTTAACACAATTATTGCAGTACTGATCCAAAAAGCAGAAGGTAAAGGGAATTTAACCCAAAAAGAATCCCCCATTGAAACAATGTAAGCTGATGTTAAACCGGCAAAAAGCATTGCTACACTAAAAATACTTATGTAAATTAGATTTTTCTTCATTTTCTCCTTAATTTCTGGAGAAAGATCAGAATTGATGTCTCTTCTCAATTCATCCATTTTTTCAGGATTCATTTCTGAATTTTCTTTGTTCATCTTAATTTATTTTGGAATTGATGGTTCAATTTTATCAAATACATATAAAAATTGTATAATCGGAAGATAAATAAAAGAAGCAAACATTAATTTACGTGCATCTTTATCATCACAACTTCTTAATAATTTATAAGATTGTAGAAAAAATAAAGCTCCAAAAATTGTTGCTACTATCAATGAGATTGTTCCAGTCAATTCTAAAACCCAAGGCAATAGACTAAAAGGAATTAAGATAAAAGAGTAAAGTGCAATGTGTAAAGCTGAATTTTTAGATTTACCCAATTTAGAAGGTAATAATGCAAATCCTCCTGCTTTATAATCATCAAAAACTACCCATGCAATTGCCCAAAAATGAGGAAATTGCCAAATAAATTGAACAAAAAATAAAATTCCAGCTATTTGATCAAATTGCCCTGTTGCTGCTACCGCTCCCAACATAGGTGGAATTGCTCCTGGAAATGCTCCTACAAAAACAGCCCAAGGTGTAAATCTTTTTAAGGGTGTATATAAAAAAACATAAGATATATAAGCTGCTAAACCAAGTAATGCAGAATATAAATTAATTGAATACAACATAAACGTTCCGACTACTAAACAGATTATGACTGTTAAATAAGCAGCTGTTAAAGTCATTTCATCTTGAGGAAGTGGTCTTTTTTCAGTCCTTTTCATCAAAATATCCAAATCCTTTTCCCAAATTTGATTGGATCCATTGGAAGCTGCTGTTACCAATAAACCTCCGACCATTAATAAAAAAATATTAAAACTATCTTGAGGATCACTGCCTTTGTCTGCAAATAAATATCCTGATAAAGCAGAAAGTACTACTAATGCAGATAATCTAAATTTTGTGAAAACGATGTACGTTTTAATTTTTGCTCCAATTGACATAATTAAGGTTTCCCTTTTATTTAAAATTCGATGCAAATATACTTATTAAACTTGTGGAAGTTTGTTGTTGAAAGTTTAATGTTAGAATATTTTTTTATTATATCTTTTAAAAAATAGTCTTAACACCTCATAATCAAACATTAAAGACACAAAAAAAGCACAGCGGAAAACTGTGCTTTAAAATATATTATTTTGAATTATATGATCAACATTGCGTCACCATATGAATAAAATCTGTATTTTTCTTCAACTGCTTGCTTGTATGCTTCAACCATTAAATCGTGACCGCAGAATGATGAAATCATCATTAGCAATGTCGATAATGGAGTGTGGAAATTTGTAATCATACAATCTGCAATACTAAAATCAAATGGAGGGAAAATAAATTTATTGGTCCATCCATCATAAGGATTTAATAAGCCTTCAGTTGAAACTGATGTTTCAATTGCTCTCATGCAAGTTGTTCCAACTGCACAAACTCGCTTTTTAGCTAATTTAGCTTTATTAACAATAGCAGCACTTTCTGCTGTGATTCTCATTTGCTCAGAATCCATTTTGTGCTTCGTTAAATCTTCAACTTCAACTGGTCGGAAAGTTCCTAATCCAATGTGTAAAGTAACTTCAGCAAAATTAATTCCTTTTAATTCTAATCGCTTCATTAATTGACGAGAGAAATGCAATCCTGCAGTTGGTGCGGCAACAGCTCCTTCCTCTTTTGCAAAAATTGTTTGGTATCTTTCTTCATCTGAAGCTTCAACTTCTCTTTTAATGTATTTTGGAATCGGTGTTTCACCTAATTCTGTAATCTTTGCTTTGAATTCTTCATATGAACCATCAAAAAGAAAACGCAATGTTCTTCCTCTTGATGTAGTATTATCAATTACTTCTGCTACTAATGAATCGTCTTCACCAAAATATAATTTATTTCCAATACGTATTTTTCTTGCTGGATCTACTAAAACATCCCACAATAAACTTTCTCTGTTTAACTCACGTAGTAGGAAAACTTCAATTTTCGCACCTGTTTTTTCTTTATTTCCATACATACGAGCTGGAAATACTTTCGTGTTATTCATAATTAACGTATCTCCATCTGTGAAGTAATTGATAACGTCTTTGAATAATTTGTGTTCGATTTTTCCGGTTTCACGGTGAATAACCATTAAACGTGACTCATCACGATTTTCAGTTGGGTATTCTGCAATAAGCTCCTCTGGTAAGTCAAAACTAAACTCAGAAAGTTTCATTTTTGTCATAAAACTGATCTATTATTGGGTGTAAAAAAATGTTCAAAAAGAGTACAAAGTTATAAAATATTATTGGATAAAAATCAAAAT
>CANJKA010000112.1 GCA_947474675.1 Flavobacteriales bacterium | reverse complement strand
GGTGCAATTATTACAAGTGCAGCTACTGCAATAAGTGCTCAATCTACAACAACACAAACACAATGCATCACATCAGGAACTTTCAGTCCTATGACTGTAACAGCAACTGGTGGTGGATTAACTTACCAATGGTATAGTGTTGGGTCAGCAGTAACTTCAGGTGGAACAAGTTTAGGTTCTGCTAATGGTGCTCAAACAGCTTCATACACACCTCCAACAACAGTTGCAGGGACATTATTTTACTATTGTATAGTTTCAGGAACTTGTGCAACAGCAACAACTGCTGCTTCAGGTGCAATTATTACAAGTGCAGCAACAGCAATTAGTTCTCAATCTACTCTTACAGAAACAAACTGTACTGGTGGTGGTTTAACAGCTTTAAGTGTAACTGCTACGGGTGGCGGTTTAACGTATCAATGGTACAGTAATTCGATTGCAAGTACTGTTGCTGGGGCATTATTAGTTGGAGCGAATGCTTCTTCTTATACACCTAGTGATGCAGTTATTGGGACACTTTATTACTATTGTATAGTAAGTGGAACTTGTTCTAGTGCAACAAGTGCAATTTCAGGTGCGATAATAGTGACTTCGGGTACTTCATTAGTATCGCAAACAACACCTACCGAAACAGATTGTATAGGTGGTGGTTTAACAGCTTTAAGTGTTACAGCAACTGGAACAACATTGACTTATCAATGGTTTAGCAATTCTGTTACAAGTACTTCAGCTGGAACATTATTAGTTGGAGCGACTTCTTCAACTTATACTCCGAGTGATGCATTTGCTGGGACTTTATATTATTACTGTGTAATAAGTGGGGCATGTGGAAATGTTACGAGTGCTATTTCTGGAGCGATTATAATTAATCCAAACACGTCTTTAACTTCCCAAATAACTCCAACAGAAACAGATTGTATCAGTGGAGGCTTAACAGCATTAACTGTAACAGCAGCTGGAACAGGTTTAACTTATCAATGGTACAGTAATACAATTTCAAGTACGGTTGGAGGTACATTGTTAGCAGGAGCTACTTCTTCAACTTATATACCAAGTGATGCTGTAGCAGGTACTTTATATTATTTCTGTATAATTAATGGTACTTGTTCAAATGTAACAAGTGCTGTATCTGGTGCAATAATTGTTAATCCAGCTTCATCTATTAGTGCACAATCTACAGTTACTCAAACGGTTTGTGAATTAGGTACTTTTTCATCCATATCTGTAACAGCTATAGGTGTAGGATTAACGTATCAATGGTACAGTAATTCATCTGCTACTAATTCAGGTGGTTTAATAATCGCTGGAGCTACTTCTTCGATGTATTCACCAAGTTCTGCTGTTGCTGGAACTTTATATTACTACTGTGTAATAACAGGAACGTGCGGTAATGTGACAAGTGCTATTTCAGGCGCTATGATTGTTAATCCAAGTACAGCAATTAGTTCTCAATCTACTGCTTCACAAACAGTTTGTGTATCAGGAGTGTTTTCACCAATTAGTTTAGTAGCAATTGGATCGGGCTTAACATATCAATGGTATAGTAATTTAACTGCTTTGAATACAGGTGGTACATTAATAGTTGGTGCAACTTCTGCATCGTATGTTCCTTTATCTTCTAATTTAGGAACAACATATTACTATTGTGAAATTACTGGTTCTTGTTCAAATTCAACAAGTCCAGTTTCAGGAGCTATTGTCGTTAATACGGCAACAACGATTACATCACAAAGTACGGCTACTGAAGCTGTTTGTGCATCTGCATTATTCAGTCCTTTATCTGTAACGGTTGTTGGATCAGCGTTATCGTATCAATGGTATAGTAATTCAGTTGCAAGTAATATAGGTGGAACAATTATAGGTGGTGCTACTTTAGCAACTTACATGCCTAGTTCATTAGTGGGTGCTACAATGTATTATTACTGTGTTGCTTCTGGTGCCTGTTCGTCAGACACTAGTGCAATTTCGGGAGCGTTACTTATTAATCCATTACCAACTGCTCTTTTAACATCATTAACTGCTACGAACTCTCAAATAGTTTGTATCAATACTGCTATTACGAATATTACTTATGCAGTAAATGGAAATACAAGTATAACAGTTTCTGGTTTACCTCCTGGAATTGTAGGAAACTACTTTGGAGGTGTTTATACGATCGACGGTATAGCTACAACTGCTGGTTCTTTCAATTATATTGTAACAGTAACAGGATTATGTAGTCCAGTATTTACAGTGAATGGAAGTATTACTGTTAATCCTCTTCCAACGGTTACTTTAACATCAGCTTTAGCAACTTCAACTCAACAAGTTTGTGTAAATTCACCAATAAATTCTATTACATACGCAATTGGTGGTACTGCTACTGGTGCAACAATTATTGGTTTGCCTACTGGTGTTTCTAGTAGCTATTCAGCAGGAGTATTAACCGTTACAGGTATCCCATCAACTGCTGCAATGTATTCTTATTCAATTGTTACCACTGGCGGATGTAATCCAGCTTCAACTGTGACAGGATCAATTAATGTTATTGCTTTACCGGTTGTTGCTTCTATTACAGGTCCTTCAACAGTTTGTTTAGGTTCTACTATCAATTTATCTGATGCAACTTCATCTGGTGTTTGGACAAGTTCTTTACCAGCTATAGCTCCAGTAAATGGAAGTGGTGTAGTTTCTGGATCTGCGCTAGGTTCAAGTGTAATTTCTTATACTGTAACAGTTAATGGTTGTTCTTCAGCTTCTACTTCAACAGTTCAAGTTCTTGCAATGCCAACTGTCGCTTCTATTACTGGTCCAACTACTGTTTGTCAAATTGATACTATGTTGTTATCCAACATAACACCTTCTGGAATTTGGAATAGTAACAATAATAGCGTTGCAATTATTAATTCAAATGGAGAAGTTGTTGGTATAACACCAGGGACAGCTATCATGAGTTATTCAGTAACTAATAATGGATGTTTGACTGCATCATCAGTAATGATAACAGTCCTTTCATTGCCAATAGTTCTTCCAATTACTGGAATAAATACTGTTTGTCAAGATTTAACAACTACATTATATGATTTAACTTCTTCTGGTGCATGGTTAAGTACAAATCCATTAATAGCTTCAATTAATTCTTCAACAGGAGTTGTAACAGGGGTTTCTTCTGGAACTGTTCTTATGAATTACACTGTAAGTTCTGCCGGCTGTTCAACAACTGAAAATATTTTAGTAACAGTAAATCCAACTCCTGTGATAGCTGTAATTACTGGTACGCCTAAAGTGTGTATAGGTTCTATGACAAGCTTATATGATGCAACAGCTTCTGGAATTTGGTCTAGTAATTCAGCAACAATTGCAACAATTTCTTCAACAGGAATAGTGACAGGTGTTTCTGCTGGAACTTCTATTATTGATTACGAAGTTTCTGTATTAGGCTGTATTGGAAAACAATCTGTTACTATAACAGTAGGGGTTTTACCTACCTCACCTTTAAATAGTGGTGATTCAACGTATTGTTCGAATACTAATCTATCTGACATGACTGCTTTTGCTAGTATAGGAGGAACGCTTACGTGGTATTCTGATTCAACAATATTAGATGAAATTGGAGTTGGTACAACAGCTACACCTTCTAATGAAAAAGGAATTAGGATGTACTATATAACTGAAACATTAAATGGTTGTGAAGGTTTACCAAGTTCAATTAGAATTACAATTGAAGATTGTGGTGTTGAAATATTTACGGCCTTTACACCTGATAATGATGGAATAAATGATAAATGGATTCTTCCAAATATTGACACAAAATTCCCTAAAAATGTTGTGTCAATTTACAACAGATGGGGTCAATTAATATTCCAATCTCCAGAAGGAAAATACTCTTCTAATCCATGGGATGGAACGTATGAAGGAAAATCATTGCCGGTAGATTCGTATTATTATGTTATTGAATATAATGATGATTACACTGCTTCTTCAAAAGGAAACATTTCAATAATTATAAAATAAATAATTAGTAGAAAAAATGAAAAAAGTATTATTTATAGTTTGTTGTCTGCTTGCTTATTCAAGTAATTCTCAGCAAATGGCACAATATTCTCAATACCTAAGAAATCAATTTATGATTAATCCAGGTGCTGCAGGTGTTTATGATTTCTCAGATGTTACAATAGGAGGAAGGGTTCAATGGGCAGGATTTAATAATGCTCCAAAAACTACCTATGTTTCTTATTCAGCACCTTTAGCTGTTGGATTGGCTCGTTCTAAATATAATCCTGGATTATTGATGAGTAGCGGACATGCTAAAAATCCTGAAATCAAAACAGGGAAATTTAAACATGCGATTGGAAGTCAAATGGTAGCAGATGAATATGGTGCTTTTAGAAAAATTCAATTTTCTGGAACGTATGCAATTCATATTCCAATCAATAGAAATTACAATTTATCTTTCGGAACAAAATTAGGGGTTACTAATCATACTTTCTTAAAAGATAGAGCAATTGTAGCTAATTCTGAAACGGATAACACTTATTCTAATTATACTAATAGTCAGACGAATGTTAGTACTTTGGATATTGGTACAGGTTTGTATTTTTATTCAAAACAATTATTTTTCGGAATTGCTGCAGATCAATTAACTGGTGATAAAATTAGTTTTGGAACGGGATCTGCGAATTTTGATCCTAGAGTTCATCTTACTGTAACAGGAGGATATAAAATTCCTGTTGGAAATGATTTCACAATTACTCCTGCTTTTTTAGTAAAATATATGAATCCAATTGTACCCACTATTGAAACTTCAGTTCAATTTGAATATGCTGAATGGTTTTGGGTTGCTGCATCATATAGGCATAAAGATGCTTTAATTGGAATGATTGGTTTAAATATTAGTAACCGTTTTAAATTTGGTTACTCGTACGATTTTTCAATTTCAAAATTTAGCACATACAGTTCAGGAGGTCATGAGATTATTTTAGGTATTATGTTGAGATAATATATTTATATTTTTTAAAAAAAACCGTCTCAAAAGTAATGGTTTACTTAAAAATTTTCGCTGAAAGGTTATAATTGAAAAAGTTAATAAATTATATTTATTACTGCTTTACGGGTTGTTACTTCGGTTTATCAAACAACTCATATTTCCTTAAAATAACTTAAATGGTTTAAAAAAACATGAAAGTTTGTTATTTTTTGACAACCTCTTTTTGTATTTGATAGATATATATACTGTTTTTACCGATAAAACAGTGTTTTTGAATAATTTATGTTGTTTTATTTTTTTTTTATTAAAATTTATTCTACTTTTGTCTAAATTACAACTTTTTATTACGTATAAACACGTATATTTTTGATGTAATGATACTTATACTTATTAAACTATGAATAAACTTATACTACTTTGTATATTACTATGCAATTGTTTTTATGGCAATTTTGTATATTCTCAAACTGAAGCTAAAGGTCAACAAGCTTTTAGACAAGAAGTAAAATCTCAAAACTCTTCTCGAGCTAATGAAACAAACATTTCAACGGTTAATGAAAAAGCACAATTTGATGCTCTTTTCTCTGAGTTAGAAGGTACGTTTCAGTTTAAAAGTATTAAACCAGATTATAGCCCATTACTTTCTTTAGAACTTTTACAAAGAATTAAAAATTCACGAGATAATAATACAACCATCTATATTGATGTAAATGAATTTATGAAGGTAATGATTCCTTCTAAAAATGATATTCAATCTAATCATTTTGAAAAATTAGAGTTAATAACTTACATCTCAAATTTCTAAAAAAATGCATAATTTTAAAACTACTTTTGCTTATTTATCAATTTGTTTTTCTTTTGTTTTTATTAGCTTTCGCTCTTTATCACAAGAAACATGTGCTTCTGCTGTTACAGTTGCTGATTTAACAGGTGTTGTTTGTGCAACTGGTGCTGCGGGTGCTGTTGATAATTTAGCTTTTGCTTCTTGTGAAGAAGGAACTTTAGAAGCTTTTTATACATTTGTTGCTCAAGGTCCAAATGCTACAGTAGTAGTAACATCATCTGTGTCCGGATTTAGACCTGAATTCTTCTTAATGGAATCTAGTGATAATACTTGTACAGGTGCTTTTACCTATTCTACTTTAAATTGTTTTGACGGAGTTGGAAATTATTTAACTCTGACTGGTGCAGCAACATCACTTACACCAGGTAAAAGATATTGGGTAGTTGTTTCGAGTAATGGAGATGTAACAACTGGAACTTTAAATGTATGTGTAACTAATCCTGCTAGTCCTGCTAATGATTATTGTGCAGGTGCAATAACTCTTACACCTGGTGCATCTTGTGTAGCAACCGCTGGTACAATTTTAAATGCAACAGAAACCTTAATTGCTTGTACAGGAACTGCTGGTCAGGATGTTTGGTATAAATTTGTTGCCACTAATACACATCACAATATAAATGTAGTAGGATCTGCTAGTTTTGACGCTGTTGTTGAAGTGTTTTCGGTTTCTTGTGCTGGAACTTCGTTGTCTTGTACAGACGGTACTATCGGATTTGGAACGACAGAAAATGTTTATTTAACTACCTTAACAATCGGTAGCACATATTGGGTAAGAGTATATGATTGGTATACTGCTGAGCCAGCTACTTCTACTTTTACTATCTGTGTTACAACTCCTCCAGCTAATGATTTATGTACAAATGCTACTGTTGTTGTACCTGACGGAACTTGTTATCCAGGTACTACTGTAAGTGCAAATGATGATCTTACTGCTGGTACTTGGGGTTGCCAAGCTGGTGCTGATCCTGAGGTTTGGTATACTTTTGTTTCGACTGGAACTGTTGCGAATTTTGTTGTTACAAATGGAACAATGACTGGTAATGCTGAAATAGTTATTTTTACAAATAATTGTGTTGATCCTTTAACTGGGATTAATTCTTCATGTGGTACTTCTCCTTTCACAACTTCCATAAATGGGTTACTTGCTGGAACCACTTATTATTACACTATCTCTTCATCTACTGCGTCTCAGGGAACTTTTACAACTTGTTTAACAACTACAACACCTCCAGTATTATCTGGTCAAGATTGTAGTACTGCTGCAGTTTTATGTTCAAGTACTACTATCGTTGAAGCTGCATCTGCGGCTGGATATGGAACTCAAGAGATTAATGCAGCAAATTCTTGTTGGGTATCTGGTGGTGAGCGCCAATCAAAATGGTATAAATTTACTGCAGGAAATGCTGGTACTTTAGAATTTAATTTACATCCAAATGTTTTGACAGATGATTATGATTGGGCTATTTTTGATGTAACTACTTTAGGTTGTCCAACTACATCTAGTGCTGTACAGTCTGCAATTGCGTGTAATTGGTATGGAATAGTTGGAACGAATGGATCTACTGGGATGTCTTCTTGTGCAACAATTTGTACCCCAAGTGAGTTAGACGCTCAGGATTTTAATGCGGCAGCAGGTTGTCAAGCGTATGCATGGCAAAATACTACAACTGGTTTATATACCCCATTAACATTAGTAGCCGGACATACTTATGCCTTATTAATTGATAATTTTGTTAGTTCTAATTCTGGTTATAGTTTAACATTTGGCGGAGCTTGTGGAGGAGGAACAGTTATACTGGGACCAAGTGCTACGTTTTCGTACGCTTTAACTGCAGCCCCACCATGTGCAACTTATTCTTTTACAAAAACGATTGCAACAACAAACTCAACATATAATTGGACATTTGGTGATGGAACATCTTCAACTGCTGCTTCTCCTTCACATTCATATGCGGCAGGAGGTTCTTATACAGTAACTTTTACAGTAACTGATGCATTAGGATGTTCAAAAAGCACGTCTCAAATTATTACTGTTCCTATTGCTGATGCTGGATCAGACATATCAATTTGTTCAGCTGCTACAGGAAATTTAGGAGCTGCAAGTGTTGGAGGTTATACCTACTTGTGGTCACCAACAACTGGTTTAAGCAGTTCAATAATTGCTAATCCTACTGTTACACTAACAAATTTAACGAATGCAGCAACAACAGCAGTTTACACATTAACCGCAACTTCAGGAGGTGTGTGTATGACAGATGCTGTAACAGTTACAATTAAACCAAAACCACAAATTCCATCACCTCAAACGGCAACAGTTTGTAGTGGTTTTATGTTTACAGTTTTACCAGTTAATGGTGTTCCAACAGCGGCGACTGTTGTTCCTGCTTCAACTACGTATACTTGGGCAGCTCCTGTAGTAACGGGTGCCATGACTGATGGTGCATCAGCAACAGCTCAAAGTTCAATAACTGGTACTTTGACAAACGCTACTGCAACTGCACAGACAGGAACTTATACAGTTACTCCAACTTCTAATAGTTGTTCAGGTACAGCTTTTACTCTTATTGCAACAATAAATCCATTACCAACCTATTCTTTGGCTGGAACTAATCCGACAACATGTTTGGGATCTGATGGTTTTATTACTGTGTCAGGTTTATTAGCTTCAACAAATTATAATATCACCTATAACGATGGTGCAGTTCCTGTAGTTTTCCCACTTACCTTATCTAGTGTTGGAGGTGTAATTACTATACCTTCATTAAATGCTGGTGCTTATACTACTTTCTCCGTTCAAGTTGCTTCAACTCTTTGCTCTACTGCAAATTTAGTAGGTGTAACTTTAATAGATCCAGGTGCTCCTGTTGTTGCAGCTATAACGGGTACTTTAAATGTGTGCGTTGGTTCAACAACAACTTTAGCTGATTTAACACCTGCTGGTGTTTGGAGTAGTGCTTCCCCTTTAGTTGCAACAAATGCTGCTGGGGTAATAACTGGAGTCAATGCTGGTACAAGTGTGATAAGTTATACGGTTACAATTGGCTGTCCAACTACTGTTACAACAACCGTTACGGTTTACGCAATGCCTGTTGTTGCAGCAATTACGGGAACTTTAAATGTGTGTGTTGGTTCTTCAACAACTTTAGCTGATGTTACTGTTGGAGGTATTTGGAGTAGTGCTTCTCCTTTGATAGCGACGAATGTTGCTGGTGTTATAACTGGAGTATCTCCTGGAACAAGTTTAATAAGTTATGCCGTTACAACAAATGGTTGTACAACAACTGCTAATGCTACTGTAACAGTAAATGCAATGCCAGTTGTTGCACCTATTACAGGTACATTAAGTGTATGTGTTGGTTCAACAACAACTTTAGCTGACGTTACTGCAGCTGGTTCTTGGACAAGTGCTTCTCCTTTAATAGCAACAAATGTTGCTGGTTTAATAACGGGAGTATTTCCGGGAACAAGTTTAATTAGTTATGCCGTAACAACTGCAGGATGTACAACAACTTCAACAGCGACTGTTACTGTTAATGCGATGCCTGTTGTGGCTGCAATTACAGGAACATTAAACGTTTGTGTTGGCTCAACAACTCAATTGGCCGATGCTACAGCAAGTGGTGTTTGGGCAAGTGTTTCTCCAGCGGTTGCAACAATTAGTTTGACAGGTTTAGTTTCTGGTTTAACTGTTGGAACAAGTGTAATAAATTACCCTGTTACAATAAGTGGTTGTACTACAAATGCAACAACTACTGTTACTGTAAATGCAATGCCTGTTGTAGCTCCAATTACTGGAACTTTAAATGTATGTGTTGGTTCTACAACTCAATTGGCTGACGCTACAGCAAGTGGCGTTTGGGCAAGTGTAACGCCAGCTGTTGCAACTATAAGTTTGACAGGTTTAGTTTCAGGTTTGACAGTTGGAACAAGTGTTATAAATTATCCAGTTACAATAAGTGGTTGTACTACAAATGCGACAACTACTGTTACTGTAAATGCTATGCCTGTTGTTGCAGCAATTACTGGAACATTAAATGTTTGTGTTGGTTCAACAACTCAATTGTCTGACGCTACCGCAAGTGGTGTTTGGACAAGTGTTACTCCTGCTGTTGCGACAATAAGTTTAACAGGTTTAGTGTCTGGGGTAACACCTGGAACAAGTGTTATAGATTATCCGGTTACTATAAATGGATGTACAACAACTGCAACTACTACTGTTTCTGTTTTTGCAATGCCTGTTGTTGCTCCTATTACAGGAGTGCTGAATGTATGTGAAGGGTTAACTTCGCCATTGGCTGATGCTACTCCTTCTGGTGTTTGGGCGAGTGTTTCTTCTTCAATTGCTACGATATCTGTTACAGGTGTTGTTTCAGGAATTGCTGCAGGAACAAGTGTTATTAATTACCCTGTTACTATTAGTGGTTGTACTACAAATGCAACTGTAACTGTAACTGTAATTGCTTTGCCAATTGTTGCACCTATAACTGGTATTACTTCAGTTTGTGTTGGATCAACAACTCCTTTAGCAGATGTTTCTGTTGGAGGTGTTTGGGTGAGTGCTTCTCCTGCAATAGCAACTATCGATGTTGGAGGAATTGTAACGGGTATTTCTGCAGGAACAAGTGTTATAGGGTATCCAGTTACTGCAAATGGTTGTACCGCAACAGCTACGACAATAGTAACAGTTATTGCTTTACCAATTGTAGCACCTATAACTGGAACTTTAAATGTTTGTGAAGGTTTATCAACTCAATTAACAGATGTTACTGCTTTAGGTGTTTGGACAAGTGCATCACCGTTAATTGCTTCAATTAATACCTCTGGAAATGTAAGTGGTCTTTCTTTTGGTACTAGTTTAATGACATATACTGTAACTATTTCTGGATGTACATCAATCTCTACAACGACTGTGAATGTAAATCAAATGCCAACTGCTCCTCTAGTGAGTAAAGACACGACTTATTGTTCAATCGACACTCCTTCAAACTTAGTTTCGGCTTCTGGTTTTGGTGGGACTTTAATTTGGTACTCTGATGTGTTATTAAATGATAGTATTGGTACAGGAATAACTTTAATCCCTTCAATGATTGTTGGAACAAATTCTTATTATGTTACTGAAACTCTTAATGGATGTGAAAGCCCTGCAAGTTTATCTATTCAAATATTAAATTTCTGTGATATCGAAATTCCAACGGCATTTACTCCTGACGGTAATTTAGTTAATGATACTTGGGAACTTGCTTTTATTGACAAAGCTTACCCTAAAAATAAAATAACAATTTATAATAGATGGGGTAATTTAATTTTTGAATCATCAGAGGGGGCATACAATACTAAACCTTGGGATGGAACTTTAAATGGTCAGGCTTTACCAATCGAATCTTATTATTTTATTATTAAATATAATGATGGTTCGACTACTGATAAAACAGGAACTGTTACAATTGTAAAAAAATAATTTTTTTAATTAAAAGTTTATACTGTATCTTTGTAATCAAATACTACTGATACTGATTATTTTAATAAATGTTTTAATAAAGACAAACAGATGAAAAAAATAGTAGGAATCGCAATTTTAATTATAACTTCTAGTTATTCTTATTCTCAACAAATACCACAGTATAGCCAGTATTTGAGAAATCAATTTATGGTAAACCCAGCAGCTGCAGGTGTTTATGGTTTTACGGATGTAACAATTTCAGGAAGACTTCAATGGCAAGGATTTACAAATGCACCAATGTCATCGTATGCTTCAATTTGTGCACCAATTTCTAAAGCTCAAAAAGTAAAGTACAATCCTTCTTTGAGAATGAGTACGGGACCAGTTCTAAGTCCTGAAGTTGAAACGGGTAAATTAAAGCACGCTATTGGTGGTCAATTAGCAACTGATGAATATGGAGCTTTCCGAAAAGTATCTTTCTCTGGAACTTATGCTATTCACTTACCTTTAGATAAAGCTCATAAATATAATTTATCTTTTGGTGCTAAATTAGGTATGACAAATAATGCATTTCTTCAGGATAGAGCGGTTGTCTTAAATCCTACTACTGACGGAACTTATGTTGAAGTTATTAAAAACCAAGCAAATCAAAATACTATGAATATTGGTTCTGGCTTGTATCTTTATTCAAGTAAATTATTTTTAGGAATTTCTGCAGATCAATTAACGAGAGATATGGTTTCATTTGGAGCGAGTACTGCAAATTTTGATTCAAGAATTCATACGTATATAACTGCTGGATTCAAAGTGATTGACAAACCAACATTTACGTTAACTCCATCTGTTTTGGTTAAATATATGGCATCTGCTCCTTTATCTATTGAAGGCTCTGTACAAGCTGTTTTTGGGAATAGATTTTGGACTGCAGTATCTTATAGAAATACAGATGCGATTGTCGCTGCTTTAGGATTGACAATTTCAAATAAATTTAAGTTTGGCTATTCTTATGATTATTCAGTTTCTAAAATGAAAAATTATGCCAATGGAAGTCATGAATTGGTTCTAGGTATTATGTTAGGAAGAACTGTTTCTACTTCATCTATTCCAAGTTTATAAAAAGATATAGTTTCGTTTTTATGAAACAAAAAAGAGGAAATTTAATTTCCTCTTTTTTTATGCCCTAATTTTTTTAAAAAAAAAAGGTAAATCATAAGCCGGGTCCTGTGTCCATTATTTCTAATAGATGTCTATCATTTATCTAGACGCACAATCACTTGTGAATTCCATCGACCTACCCTCCAAGTTCGGGCGAGCAACCCTCAAGCCTTGGTTTACATGGTCTTTCAGTCCGTAAGGTTTACCATGCCTTAAATGTCACCATTTAAGCGGTGGGCTCTTACCCCGCCTTTTCACCTTTTCTCTCTAACAAGTTAGAAAGTAGTTTAATTTTCTGCGGCACTTGCTGTATCATCCGAAGACAACCCTTCCCGTTAGGAAGTACGGTGCTCTATACTGCCCAGACTTTCCTCCTCCAACGAATTGAAGGCGATAGACTGATTTACCTTTGTACAAAAATAGCGATTATAATCGGTTCTATAGGTTTTAAATATTTTGTGTCGTTTAGTTTTTTTAATAATCAAGATAATGAAAGAAATGAAATTTTTCATTCATGCTATAACATACCCAGATTTCTATTTTGAGATGTTATCAATTGAAAAAATGATATAAAAAAAGAGGCTATTAAAAACAGCCTCTCTACTCAATAAATATACGTTTTATTCTTTTACGAATTTTCTTAAAATTACTTCTTCGCCTGTATAAATTGATAAATAATAAATTCCTTGATTCAGTTCTGAAGTATTGATTTCAATGGAATTTGATGTAAAATTTGAAATTTCTTTAATTACTTTACCACTAATATCTAAGATGTTTAATTTTTCAATTTGTTTTTCATTTTTAAGTGTTAGTTTATTTGTAACTGGATTCGGATATACTTGAAAATCTTTCGTTAACTCATTTATCCCTGCATCCAAACCTCGATAGATATCTCTGTAATCGACAGAACTTATCGTTTCTGTTCCGAATAAATTTGAAGTTGTTATTCTTAAAATAGGTTCTTTTTCACCTGTAGTCCACCATTCATAAATTACTTTTGATGGAGCTGGAACAGGAAGCCACAATTGGAAAGTGCCAATGTAAATTGAATCTAATTCAGATATATTGTGCTTAATTCTTAATGCATTGAATGTGCCGTAAGGAGTGGTTATTGAACCCCATCCATCAACTTTAGAAGAATGCTGACGGTATTGTCTGTATATTGCATCAATGACTGGATTCATATCTATATTTGTATATCCTCTTGAATAGGTTGTATCATTAAAATTAATAGGGAAATCATATCTTTTTTCAATAGTATCTGATTTAAATGGAACCTCATTTCCATCAACATTCATTGAAAAGCCTACTGATGTTAAAGAATCTGGAGAATTTTTAGTAAATGCAAGCATATCAGTAATTGGAACTTGAAGAATTCCAGCAATTTGTGCTATGGGAATTTCAGTAGTTTCTATAGAATATGAAGCTTTGTATTTTGTTGGTGCAAAAGATCCAAACAAAAAACCAGCTAATAAAGAGAATTGTGAACTAGGTCTGTATGTGTTTAGCTTTTGAGAACTAGGAACAAGTGAAGTGTAATCCCAAACAAAATTAGTACCTGTAGATGAAAAATCTAAAGTTAAATCTGTTGATGTACTCATTCTAATTGTATCTCCTCCTGTCGCAAAATCGGTTTGATTCAAAGTTATTTGTGCATTAATGTTTGCAAAGGGCAATATTGCAATAAGTAATAGTTTTTTCATTTTCTTTTTTTTTTAAAACTAAGGATTATTAATTTTGATTTATTTATTTTATTGTTTTAAAAGAGGATTTTTATATTTTTTATATAAGACAAATAACCTTATGTTTTACTTAATTTCAATACCATAAACTGTTTTAAAATGAGTGTTCACAATAGCATTGGTATTCATGTTTTTTAAATTTGTAGTAATTTCGGCTGTGATTTTATATACTTTATTTCCATCATCATTTAATCCATAATACTCAATATTATC
>CANJKA010000111.1 GCA_947474675.1 Flavobacteriales bacterium | reverse complement strand
TGCTATTTCAGGAAGTGGCGATGTGTATTATAAAGGAAATCCGAGTGTTTCTTCAAAAATTAATGGAAGTGGTGAAGTTGTGAAGATGTGAAATCTCCATACTATTTTCCTCCCCTCTTCCAAAAAAACCAATAATTCCTTTGTCTTCCTTGTGATAATATCCAATAAACTTTAAACCAACGAGTAGAAAAATGGTTACAATGACAATGTTTAGTTTCAATTTTTTTTTTGATCTCGTTTTTTACAAATATACTATTTTGCACTTATTAAAAACAGGTTAAACCAAAGCCTTTAAGTGTATAAATAATCACCACAAAGGACTCATTGATCTTCCATTCTTTTTAATTTGATATGAATTAATACCTTTTAAATAAAACATTCTAAGATTATTATCTATTCTTTTTAAATTTTCAGGAGTCAAATCTCCATCAAAAGTTGTAAAAAAAGTTTTTTGGTAAACTCTGGTATAAAATTGTTCATACCAAGCTATATTGTCTTCTGGCAAATAATACCCTAATCGATTATATTCAAAAAACTCTTTGTGGTATTTTTCATTTTCCGTAAATCTAAGATTATGATGTAAAAGTACAAAGGCCTTCTTATAAGCATCAGTTCCAACCATTTCTTCAGTAGGAAAACCTAAAGAATCAATTAATAAATAAAGCAATTCCCAATTTGAGTGATCTAGACTCTCTAGATCTTTAGGTAATTTTGATTTATCAATCATATATTTACCTGTAACAAATTTATTATTCCTTATGATTCGTTGATCAATGTAAAATAGACTGTCGATTATTTTTATGTAACTGTGATTAATACGTTTATTACATTTTTCAATGTAGAAATCTGAACTATCCTTTAAATAGTGATAATATTTTGAAGATTTAAATTTAATTGATCTTGTATGTACTAAACTTAATTCTCCTGAATTAATCAACATCATTCTTCCAAACAAAAATGCATCTTCATATAAATTCATTTTAATAGCTATATCATACGCTTTTTTATACTTTTTAGAATGAACATATTTCACAGAATTAAACGCTTGTTTATACTTGCTTAAAGCACTTTGATTTGAATCAATATACTTCAGACTATCTCCTTCATTGCATAATCGATAATAATTTTCGTACCCCTGAGAGAATGAGTTAAAAGAAAGAAGAACGGCAAATAAAATTAATATTGATTTAATTGGTTGGTTATTTAGATTCATTTTAGGTTGGTATATATTTTAAAAAATAATTAGTCAAAGATATAATTTCTTTTAAAAAGATAGTTCATTTATTTATAAATCTCCAATACAATTGTCAATAAACCAATCATTAAACACAAAGGTGAATAATATTTAGTGTCATTTTTTCCAAATTTTGTATGTTTAATTCTTTTAAAAAATCCCACATATTTAAATTCTCCAATAGCTCGCACAATGAAAATACTGGCAATTACTCTCAATCCGTATTTATCGATGAACATAAACCAAGTAGGGAATTGAATATCAAATTTAATGACGCTCATTAATTCCAACAAACCAAACCCTAACAATCCAAAAGCGACTATTAGCGTAGGTACAACACCTGGCATTTTTATAACTTTATTATCTTCTTTGGTCGGTATTACTGAACCACCTGCCCATTTACCTCCAAAGCACCAATAAATATGAATACTAGATAGGAATAGAAAAATTAAAAATAAGAAGAGTGCGATTATTGTTGTCATGGTTAACGTTTTCTTGAGTTATTTATGATGGTAAAGTTAGTAAATTACATTCATTTTAGTCACCACTACACTTTCCTAAATTATTTTCCTTTTGTTTACTTTTTTCTAAAAGTGTAAATTGACTATTAATTAGACCTTGGTTCCCCATTCCTTTGTAGGTTGCATTGATTTTTATTTCAGAATCTATTTGAATGTTTTTTAAAAAGTATATAACCTCTTCATTCAACACATTACCTTCTCCCTTAAAAACTTTCTCATTTATTGTAATTTCCCAATTAATGATATCAAAAGTCGCGTTCATCCAAATTTCAGGAGGATATTTTGCAAACAATCTATTACTTACGAATGGAGTTATAGATCCATTTGCAGTAACTCCAAAGAACAAGGAAGGTTCGGGAAGATTGATAACTCTAAACTTGACAGTATTATTTTCTGTAACTTTTTTGTTTTTTTTTATTTGTGATAAACAGAGTTACATACCTTCCCATACCTGGAACAATGATATATTCATTTTTGTTATTTTCAGCTGGATAAATAGTATCGCAATTTTCACACTTAATGGCTAATTCTTTTGAATCAGAATCTGTAAATGCAACTTGGATTTTATTGTGATAATTTCTATATAACTCTCTAGATTCAGAAACACCTACTACAACTTGATCTTGAGAATAAAGAGAGGATGAAATTAGAAAAAAAATAGAATTGTGATTAAATTCATACAGCAAAGAAATTAAGTTTCTATAAAACATAACGATAATCGATAAACATGTTACAAAGCGAATTTCTCAACAAAATTTTCATTATGTTATTTCATGAATTGAGTCCATACGAATACATTACTAAAAGCTCCGTTTTTACCTACTTTTCTGTTGTAACACTTTACCCGCAACATTTTTTATATTTCTTTTTACTACCACAGGAACATGGATCATTTCTACCTATTTTCTTATCGGACAATGCATTTATTTTATCCAATTTCGGTAAAAAAGGAACTAAGGGCATCGGATTTTCATCTGTCCCAATTTCTTGCTCTCTCTTATCCTGAGGGATAGCATTTAAATTAACAATTCCACGAATAAAATAACTTATATTTTTGTTACCTCTAATTCCTAAATTTGCAGCTTTTTCTATTTTATCTGAATCAAAAACAACAACTGGACATGAAGTACAGAAACAACTTCCTGTTAAATTACTCATGAAATCACCTTCATCAGTATCCGATTTCACTGAAATTAACACTACACATCCTTCTTCAATCAAAGGATCCTTACATTCAGGACAATCATCCATTCCTGTTTCATCACTTAAATAATGTCTCACCCTTTTTGAAAGATCAAATTTATTTTTAAAATCTTCTATCATTGCTTTTTTTTACATTAATTATTATTTCTAATTCACAAACTTTCACATTACCCCAGATTCAACCCTTTCCAACACTTCATGCAACACACTAACATAATAAAATGGAACATTAATCAATTTAAATTCTTTTCCTTTCGGAGTTTTAACGATGTCAATCGAAAAAGATTTAGACCAAACTCTAACTGCCCAATCATGCGGACATTCATCCATAAATAAATGCAACGATTTTAATTTCCCTATTAGACCTGATTTCACTTCTATCGGAATAACCTTTCCTTTATAGGGGAAAACAAAATCAATTTCTGCTTCAGAACCCAATTTATTTCTTCTCCAAAAGTGACGTGTTTCTGAAACCGAATAATTGTTTGAGATCAATTCCTGGGCAACTATTTGTTCTGCTATTTTACCGCGCCAAACATCCTGAATATCGTGCGATATGAAAACTTCTTCTTGCATTTTAGCTATAAAATTGACCAAACCTGCGTCTAAACAAATCAATTTTGGCTTTTTTCTATAATCTGCTAAAAGGGGGAATTTTGTTTCAAACGTTGGATAAACTAATTCGAGAAGCATCGCTTTTTCTATTATTTTAAAAGCAATACTCATTTCTCTTGATTTAAATTTACTAGCCCCAAAATTTTCAAACGTTATCTGTTCACCCGAATATCCCCAACAAGTGGAAACCAAATGTCTGATTACTTTCCCTGTAGTATCGTTGTTAGCATATTTTTCAATATCATCTTTGTAAGATTCAATCAATGATTCAAAAATTTTATTCGTAGAAAGCAAATCACGTTTTAATCCATAACGAACCACAACTGCGGGCATTCCTCCAACAAGTGTAAACCTATTGAAATGTTTCATCATACGATCGTGAACTAAATCCGCTTTAAAATCTGTTAACGTTTCTAAATCAAATGTTTCGTCGATGCCTTCTAAAAATTCAAAGAAACTAAATGGCCGTAACATAATGTATTCAACTCTACCAACTGGAAATGATATTTTTTTCGTCTCCATTAAACTTTCCAATAATGAACCAGCTGCAATAACATGAACATTACTGACTTCCTCATAAAAATATCTTAATATCGCTACCGCTTTAGCTGAAAACTGAATTTCATCAATAAATAACAAACAAGTTCCTTCACTCACTTTTTTCTTACAATGCATATGAATTGCTTCGACTAGTTCATGAACATCGTTATATGTCTCGAATAAATTTCGATCCAATTCTAGTTCTAAATTTAGCTTCAAAAAAACATCAAATTCTTTAGAAAATTCACTTACAACTGTCGTCTTACCAACTTGCCTAGCACCTCTAAGGATTAACGGCTTCCGTAAAGTATCATTTTTCCAAACAATTAAATCCTTTATTACTCTTCTATTTATCATAGTAAAACTTATAATATATTACAAATATACATTTAATTTGTAATAAAAAGACGGTAAAATAATAAAAATATTGTAACATATAGACGGTAAAATAATCAAAACTTTGTAACAAAAATACGGTAAAAATAATAAAAAATTGTAACAGATAGATGGTCAAATAATCAATACACTGTAACAGAAAGACGGTAAAATTATCAATATCTTGTAACAAAAAGACGGTAAATAATATAAAAAATCGCAACAGATAGACGGTAAAATTACCAATATCTTGTAACAAAAAGACGGTAAATAATATTGAAATTTGTAACAGATAGACGGTTAAAATTCAAAATAAACGCATAAAAAAAGGGGTAATTATTGTTTTTCCATCCATTCATCATAAGACAAAACTCCTAATTCCGGCTTTCCTTCACCTTCTAACACAGCAATAAATTCTAAATAATGACCATCTGGATCAAGAAAATAAATAGCGATTGCAGGGGTCCATGCAAAAACCATTGGTCTATCCGTTCCGTCTTTAAGGAAATTGTATGGCTTAAGATTGTGCTTATTTAAAAAATCAACTGCTTCATTTAGAATATAATCTTTGTCGCACCGAAAAGCAAAATGTCTTTTATCAATTTCTGATTTTGGTTTTTCCCATAACCCTAACATTGCTTCTTTGGGTTTTCCTAACCAAAAAAAAGCTGTTCGCCTCTCTTCTTCATAGTAACACTGTTTCAAACCGAGAACATTGGTATAAAACTCAATGGAAGTTTCTAAATTTTCTACAAACAAATGTGTCTCGTAAAGTCCTTGTATCATGAGTTTATTTTCGGATTTTAAAGTTTTCAATTTGCTTATCAAACGTTTCACTGTCTTTTAAGGCACACAAATTCCCATCAGGATCGGAAAATTTAGCTATTGTTCCCCATTCATATTCTTGGTAATTTACCTCAATGTCTTTAGCTATTAATTTATCAGCCATTTCTTTTACATTTTCAACGTTAAAACGTAAACAGGTCGTAATTCTTTCGTTGATTTCACCTTTGAAATCATTATCAAGCTCAACCATTAAATAAGAATGACCAAAATCAAAACAAGTTAATTCATCTGTTTCAAATAGTTTTGGAAGCTGGAGAGTGTTTTCATAAAAGTTGACGCACTCACTATATTTAATGGTATAAAGTATAATGCCTGATTTTTGAATGTTCATGTTTGACGTGGTAAAGTTTTCATCAAAGTTAATTAAATCATCGAAAAAAAACTTTGATAACTAAAAAAAGATGGTTACTTAATTATTGACTAAACAAATTAATGAAAGACTGATACAGCAAGAATGATAATCGAAATATCTATAAGCATACAGATTTTACCAAGTTTTTCTATTTTCTTTAAATAAACGGCTGCTTCACCATTCAATACCTTAGTGGAAAACAAATTAATCATCGTAATCAAAACTGTTAAAGTAAAAACAAGAACTAATTTTAAAATAAGTAAAGGGTTTTCAGAAAGCGAGCTTGAATAAGGTATGATTAAATATAAACCCGATAAAACGGCTAAAATCATTCCGATATTTCCCATTTTAGTCAAAGCAAGACCCTGGATACTTAATTTCATTGCTTCATCCGATTTCATCTTAGCCATAGATATTCCCAAAAACGTATGTGCAAAACCAGTTCCCATCCCCATTACAATTCCTATTATATGAAGGATTAACATTACTTCTCTCATGACTTGTGTTTTAATTATTTACTATTTAAAACTTACTTCAAGCTTTAAATATCCTATTTGACAAAAAAGCCTCATAAAATATTTCCATTTCATGAGGCTTTCAAAACTTTTTATTTCAATGTATATTACCCCAAATGAGACGTTGCAATACCTCCAAATAACAATCCTAAAGCACAAACTACCAATACAAACCATTGTAGTCCGGAAACTGATAAAATCGCTGTATTTTCAGTTGTTTCCTCTTTAGAAACAACTGTCATAACTGTTTTTAAATAATAGTAAATCCCAATTCCAGAATTTACGATAGCAATTATAACCAATGTTGGGTATTGAATGAATGCACTAGAGAATACTAAATATTTTCCGAAGAAACCAACTAATGGTGGAACACCTGCTAAAGACAATAAAGATAAAACAGCAACAAACCCTAAGAAAGGACTACGTTTAGCCAATCCTTTGAAAGCTTCTAAACGGTCTTCTTCGTCATTTAATATCGTAGAAATAGTGATCAATGCGATAACTGAGAATCCATAAGAGAATAAATAAAATAATAAGTTCATTTCATTCATTGGATCTGTAGACAAGATTGTCAATAAGGCATAACCAACATGAGAAATACTAGAGTAAGCCAATAAACGTTTAAATTTAACTTGACTAAGCGCCGATAAATTCCCAACAAACATCGTTACTATCGCCATAACCATTAAAGCTGGCGCCCAGAAATCATGTAAACCTGTGAAATACGTTCCGAACAATTTCATGAAAGCTCCAAATGCTGCTAATTTTACAACAGAAGCCATGAAACCTGTAACAATACTTGGACTTCCATCATACACATCTGGTCCCCAAAAATGAAAAGGTGCAGCTCCAACTTTAAATAAGAACGCACTTAACATTAATAAAACGCCAATAAATAATAAAGAAGAATGTTTTGCTTCTCCATCGATTACCATTGCAATTGTATTTAAATCAAATGATTTTGTAGCTCCGTAAATCCAAGCAATACCAAATAATAAAATACCTGTTGCAAAAGCACCCATTAAGAAATACTTCAAAGAAGCTTCACTCGATCTTACATCTTTCTTTCTTGTTCCTGCTAATACATATATTGGAATAGATAAAATTTCTAATCCTAAGAAGAACATGAACATGTCTGTAAAAGTCAACATACAAATCGCTCCAGTTAAAGAAAAGATATACAAAGCAACGTAATCTCCAGTATGTTCTAATTCATCTTTAAACGATTTATATCCCGCCAAAATAGCCAAGAATGTAAAAAGAATAGCAACTAAAGAATAAGCAATCGAAGTATGATTAAATTCTAAACCTTTGTAACTTGCAAAAAGTGTACTCGGTGTATTCCATTGGTTAATTAATAAAATTGCACCAGTAATTAAACCAGTACAAGCTGTTATCAATACATATAACGGTTTCTTTGCAAAAGCGACAAAAAGAGATATTAAACCACTTAAAAAAATGACAATTAAAGCTTCCATATTATTTAGCTAAAGTATTAGTAACGGATTCGATTAAGTTTTTTACACTTGGTCCTACAAAATTGATAATCGTTTGTGGGCAAACACCAAATGAAACAATGATCAACATAATGATTAAAAAAGCCAACCATTCATTCCATGTTAAATCTGCAAAAGGGGCTGTTTTTGCTGGTCCATTCATGCTCAATTGATAAGCGCGTAATGTATAAACTGCTCCAACTACTAAAGTTGTTCCTGCAATTACTCCAATTACCATATTGTAAGAAAAAACACCTTTTAACAGTAAAAACTCACCGATAAATCCACTTGACAATGGAACTGAAACTGATGCTAACACCAACGCTCCAAACATGAAAGCAAAACGAGGTGCAACTTTCGATATTCCACCTAAATCACTTAATGATCTTGTTCCTAAACGTTGTTCAATAATATCAGCTGCTAAGAATAATCCAACTGCAACTAAACTGTGATTTCCCATTTGAATGAAAACTGCTGTCCAATTGTCTTGTCCTATTAATACAGCACCTGCAGCAATTAAACCAACGTGACTAATAGACGCAAATGCAAATAAACGTTTAATATCATTTTGTTTAATCGCTAAAACTCCAGCGTAAACAACACCAATAATTCCAAGAACAACAACAGGGTAAGTCATTTCAGCTAAAGCTTCAGGAGCCAGTGGAATCATCCAACGAATCATTCCGTATAATGCCATTTTCAACATTAAAGCAGAAAGTAACATCGTTCCAGCCATTGGAGAAGTTGTATACGTATTTGGTTGCCAAGTGTGGAAAGGAAACAATGGGATTTTAATAGCAAATGCTAAAAAGAAACCGCCGAAAATCCAGAATGCTGATTTAGCTGTTAACTGAACCGCCATTAAATCATCGTGTGCAAAACTAGTTGCGTATGCTTTAATAGAAATCAATGAAATTAACATCGCTAAAGAACCAACGAACGTATAAATAAAGAATTTCATCAAAGCTGGTTTGTTCCCTGCAGTTCCGAACCAAAAAGCGATCAAGAAAACTGGAATCAATGTTAACTCCCAGAAGATATAAAACATCATTCCATCAAAAGATGTGAAAACACCTAATAATGCAAATTGCATGAAGAATAATAAGGAAGTAAACGTTCTGTTTGAAGATAATTCACGGTTGTAATTACTTAAGATAATTAACAACGTTATTAAATTCGTTAAAACGATCATGAATAAACTCATTCCGTCATACCCCATTTTGAAAGTCAAACCGAAATTTGTTAAACATTCTTGAGTTATCGCATAAAATTCAGAAGAGTTGAAAGAAGCAACACGAATAGATGTCGCAGCTAATGATATAATTCCACCCAAAAGTGAGAATTGACGCATAAAGTTACTTGGTACAACCAACGCAACTAATGCTATAATAAAAGGTATTAATAAAATTTCCAAAGCTTAAAAATTTAGAAGATAATAAATAACTAATCCGACAATTCCGAAAACCATCCATAAGATATACCAATCAGTTTTACCTGTTTGCATTTTCTTAACCAAATCTCCTGTTCTTTCAATCGATTTTGTTGAAGCAGAAACAATTCCATTCAACATAGTGATTTCAATAAATTGATGACCTTTGATTGATAACCATTCCATTGGACGAACAAATAGGAAGTTATAAATCTCATCGAAATATAATTTATTAGCCGAAGCTAGTTCCCATCCTTTTAAATCTTTGTCTTCTACTGGTAATAGTTCTTTTTTCACATAAACAGAATGACAGATAGAAATTGCTCCTAAACAAACAAGAACCGCAACTGTCATTAATGCTAATGTAGTTCCTGAATCCATGTGTTCGTGAATTACTTTCAATCCTGCTGTGTTTTCAGCAAAAAACTCTGACATCCAATGCGCTCCTTTTTTCAAGAAGATTCCAGGAAGATTTAAAAGACCTCCAAAAATAGAAAGTACCGCTAAAATCACTAATGGAATTGTCATGTTTGAAGGACTTTCATGCAAATGATGCTCTTGTTCGTGCGTTCCTCTGAATTTACCATGGAAAACAACGAAATACATTCTGAACATATACATTGCTGTCAAGGTGACACTGATCATTAAAATAATATAGATCAATGTACTGTGTTCAAAAGCATGACCCAAAATTTCATCTTTCGAATAGAATCCTGAAAGTAATGGGAAACCTGAAATTGCTAATGTACCAATCAAAAAAGTTAAATGAGTTGTAGGAATGAATTTCTTCAAACCACCCATTTTACGAATATCTTGCTCATCTGACATGGCATGAATAACACTACCAGAACCTAAGAATAACAATGCTTTAAAGAATGCGTGTGTTGTAACGTGGAACATCGCAGCTGTATAAGCACCCATTCCCAATGCAACAAATAATAAACCTAATTGAGAAACAGTAGAATAAGCCAATACTTTTTTGATATCGTTTTGTCTCATCGCAATAAAAGCAGCAACCAATGAAGTAGCCAAACCTGTATACAACATAACATGCTGCGTTGTTGGTGCTAAATCAAAGAAGAAATTAGAACGAACCACCAAGAAGATACCTGCTGTTACCATTGTCGCAGCGTGAATCAACGCTGAAACTGGAGTTGGTCCCGCCATTGCATCTGGAAGCCAAGTAAACAATGGAATTTGAGCACTTTTACCTGTTGCTCCAATGAATAAACACATTGTAATAGCAACAATAAATTCAGAATCTAAAGCAATACTATCCATTTTAATCTTAGCTGCTAATTCCGTATATTCCAACGTACCAAATTGTGAAAGAATTAAGAAAAGTCCTACTAATAAGCCTAAATCACCAATTCTATTCATGATGAATGCTTTTCTAGCTGCTAAACTATTCAACATCCCTTTTTGAGCATCACTGTAATGGAAACCGATTAGTAAATAAGAACAAATACCAACACCTTCCCATCCGAAGAAAAGCATGAAGTAGTTTGAACCTAATACTAAAATCAACATCGCGAAGATGAACAAATTTAAATAGGTAAAGAATTTATAATATCCTTCATCATGACTCATATATCCCATAGAGAATAAATGAATCAATGCCCCTACTCCTGTTATGATTAGGACCATCCAAATTGATAGATTATCAACCAGAAGACTTGCATTTAATGAGAAGCTTTCTAATTTCATGACAGTAAATAAGTTAATTTTTACTGCTTCGTCTAAATTAAAGAAAACAAATAAAGCTAAAAAGAAAGAAGAAAATACTGCAAGAGTTGCAAGAGATCCAACAATGTTTTTAGATAGATTTTTTCCGTAAATTCCATTGATAGCACCCACTAATAATGGAATTGCTATAATGATTGGTATGAGTTGTTCTACTGACATACTAATTAATCTTTAAGTTTGTTAAATAACCCAATATCCACAGATCTCGTGTTACGATAGATCAATACTAAAATCGAAAGTCCTACTGTTGCTTCTGCTGCCGCAACGACCATGATAAAGAAGACGAATAACTGTCCATCCGATTGACCAAAGAAAGTTGAAAAAGAAACCAATAAAAGGTTTACTGCATTTAACATTAATTCAATACACATCAAAACGATGATGGCATTTTTACGTATTAAAACTCCCACAACCCCTATTACAAAAAGGATAGAAGAAAGTACTAAATAGTACTGAGGAGATACGGATTCAAAAATAGTTGCTAATACCATAATTAATCAATTATTTGTTTTTCACGTTTTGCCAATAAAACAGCACCTACAATCGCTGACATAAACAAAACAGAAGTTATTTCAAAAGGAAGTAAATACGTTGTAAACAATTCATGTCCTAAATTTTTCACCAAACCAATGTTATTTACTGTATCCGCTGAAACACCAGGTGCAACTAATTGTTTACCTCCAGAATCTCTTAAAGCAGCAACAAATACGACTAATAAGGAGCCACCTGCAATAACTGCTGCAGCGATCATTGGAATAGATGTTTTTGGTTCAGCATCTTTACTTAAGTTCAACATCATTAATACGAAAAGGAATAATACCATGATCGCACCTGCGTATACGATAATATTAACGATTGCTAAGAATTGTGCATTCATCAATACATAATTTGCAGAGATCATGAAAAAAGTAACTACTAAGTACAAAATACTTCTCATAGGATGGGTGCTCAAAATCACCATCAAAGCCGAACCAATAGTTAAGCCTCCTAAAATATACGCTATAATTTCAATACTCATATTTCCCCTCTTTTACCAGTCAATTGACGTGCAGTAATATCGATTCTGTTATTCACATCCTCTACTAAACGATCTTTGCCCATTATAAATTCATTTCTTTCAAACTGAGAAGGTACCAATCTGTCTGTTAAGAAAATTGCCTCTTTCGGACAAGCTTCTTCACACAAACCACAGAAAATACAACGAAGCATATTAATCTCATATGTTTCTGCATATTTTTCTTCGCGGTATAAAGATTCTTCTCCTTTTTTTCTTTCTCCTGCAACCATTGTAATTGCTTCAGCAGGACATGCAACTGCACATAAACCACAAGCTGTACAATTTTCTCTACCTTCTTCATCACGTTTTAAAACATGTTGTCCACGATAAACTGGTGCGAATTTTTTTGTTTGTTCAGGATATTTAAGTGTATTGTGTTTCTTAAATAAATGCTTAAACGTGATAAGCATTCCCCCGAAAATTGCTGGTAAATATAGTTTCTCAACAAAAGACATTTTCTTGTTGGAAACCATTTTACTTCTATTTGTTAAACTTTGCATATTCAGTTTTGGATAAATTAATTAAACCAACCTTCCATGAAGGCAATTACAACTGCTGTTATCAATAAATTAATTAATGCGATTGGAATCATACGTTTCCATCCTAAATGCATTAATTGATCAAATCTAAATCTTGGGATTGTCCATCTAATCCACATAAAAACAAATATGAAGAATACAATTTTTGCAAAGAATACTCCAACACACATTAATGCTAACCAATTTCCAGTGAAAGCGTCCATTCCAGGGAAGTTATAACCTCCAAAGAATAAAACGGCTATTACTGCAGATGAAATAAACATGTTTGTATATTCAGCAAATAAGAAAAAACCTAATTTCATTGATCCATACTCAGTGTGATATCCACCAATTAATTCACTCTCACATTCCGCTAAATCGAAAGGTGCTCTGTTACATTCTGCCAAGGCACAAACAAAAAAGATAATAAAAGCAACTGGTTGTTTGAATACGAACCAATTAATTCCATGTTGTGCTTTAACGATCTCTCCTAAATCTAGACTTCCTGTCAAAAGAACAATTGTAATTACAGCAATACCCATTGCTAATTCATACGAAATCATTTGAGAAGAAGCACGAATTGCACCGAACAATGAAAATTTATTGTTAGATGCCCAACCACCTATCATAATACCATAAACTCCAATTGAAACAAATCCCATAATGAATAGAATTCCTATGTCAACATGAGCAACTTGTAATTGAATATCTCTTCCAAAAAGAAAAATATTTGGTCCCCATGGAATAACAGCACTCGTTATTAAAGCTACAAACATCGCTATACCAGGAGCTATAATAAACAACCATTTATCTGCATTTACAGGTGTAAAATCTTCTTTAAAGAACATTTTTCCTCCATCTGCTAATGGTTGTAACAATCCCCATGGTCCTGCTCTGTCTGGCCCAACACGATCCTGAAACCATGCTGCCACTTTACGCTCTAAATAAGTTGAATACATAGCAACTCCTAAAGAGATAGCAAAAAGTATAACAACTAAAATAAGCTTTTCTAAAAATAATCCTGTATCCATTATTCTATATTTTTAGTGTTGTTTTTCAATGGGTTCGGCTTTTCGTAATGACCCTGAGCAACTACAGACGAACGCTCGATATGACGAGGTCCTTCAATAGTCCATTGGTCTAAATCCTTTTTATCAAAACGACATTCGTTGCAAATCCAATTTGGTTTCCCATCTTCAACTTCCACTTCACCATATTTATCCTGACGCGTTGTTACTCTATACATTTGTTTACCAAACATCCAAACGACCGCTTTACCAGAACATTTTGTACACTTACAAGAAGCATTCATAGGTTTCATGAACCAAACACGACTTTTAAAACGAGAAGACTTATCTGTTAATGCACCTACTGGACAAACATCAATCATGTTTCCAGAAAACTCATTGTCGACCGCTTTCTCAATATACGTACTGATTTCAGTATGATCTCCACGGTGTAAAGCCCCATGAACACGTTGATCTGTCAATTGATTTGCAACATGAACACATCTGTAACACAAGATACATCTGTTCATGTGCAACTTGATGTTTTCACCGATATCGATTGGTTCAAATGTTCTTTTTTCCTCTTCGTAACGAGAACCTTCTTTACCGTGAGAAAATCCTAAATCTTGTAGATCACATTCTCCCGCTTGATCACAAACAGGGCAATCTAATGGGTGATTGATCAATAAAAACTCAACAACAGCTCCACGGTTTTCTATAACCTTTTCACTTGTTCTGTTTTTAACAATCATTCCATCTTGAACTTGAGTAGAACAAGAAACCATTAATTTCGGCATTGGACGAGGATCTTTTGTTGAACCTGCAGCAATTTCTACCAAACACGTACGACATTTTCCTCCCGTTCCAGGAAGTGAGCTATAATAGCACATAGCTGGAGGAACGAC
>CANJKA010000110.1 GCA_947474675.1 Flavobacteriales bacterium | reverse complement strand
TGATGAACATAAGTACAAAACATTTAAATAGAATTGTAAAAAGTCTGTTAAACAAAACAACACAAGATTTAATAAATGAAAGGGTTATATTAGAAGCTAAAAGAATGCTTATTAATCCGGAAAATTCTGTTTCAAAAATTTCCTTCTACTTAGGTTACGATGATGATTCCTATTTCTCTCGTTTTTTTAAAAAAAATTGCTCAGAAACACCTAGAGAATTCTCTAATAGATATAAATAAAAAATAGTACCTTTACAAAAATTTGAAAATGACAAACAACGATATCCTTAAAAAATTACGTGTAGCTCTTCATTTAAGAAATGACGAAATCATTGAAATTATGATGTTGGTTGATTTTAAAGTTACAGCAAGTGAACTTGGTGCATTATTCAGAAAAGAAGATCACCCAAATTACAAAGAATGTGGGGATCAATTTTTACGTAATTTTTTAAATGGTTTAATAATTCATAAACGTGGACCAATGGATAAACCGATTGAGTCTGATAAATAATAACTTATAAATATTTTTTTTATACGTTAATTTTATTTAATTTTAAAATTATAACTTATCATAAGAAAAGAATAATAATCTATGAAATAAGCCATGACCGAAAAACGTCAAAAACACAGGTTAATTTCAAGATGGCGATACCATATGACATTTAAAAAACAAATAAAATACATATGAAAATAATTCTTTTATTTTTATCGATTTTACTTGCTTTTTTTAGTTTTTCTCAAAAAAAGGATACAAAATCGAGTGTTAAAAATCAATTAAAAGATTTCAAGGTTTTTAAAACAGAAATTTTATCTAATTCAGCTGGAATCTATTTTTACAACACCAAAGAACAATTTCAAAGCTCACTCGATTCATTAGAAAAAAGCTTATCTTATCCACAAAGTGAAATTGACATCTATAAAATCTACTCAAAATGTGTAGCTAAAATTCATTGTGGTCATACCATTATTATTATAAAAGACATGTATGATAAATTTTTAAAATCAAGATCTACATTACCTTTTGAAGTTCATTACATCAATAATAAACTATTTATAAAAAATGATTTTATTGGGTCATTTACACAGCTTTTAAATCACACTGAAATCACCTCTATTAACGGTGAAAGCATTCCCGAATTAACAACTTATTTCTCTCAATACATCAGCTCAGATGGCAATAATACAACTCACATAAATGAAAGATTGGAATTTAAATTCATGTTTTACTATTATTTTTTAAAAAATCAACAAACCCAATTCACAATAGAATACATTTCTGAAAGAAAAGACACTATAAAAACAACTTTAGCTGCCATTTTTCCTAAAAAAGAATCAACCATAAAAGAATCTGATTATTTTAATTCAATTGAAAGACAAATTGACACATTAAATAATCGTGCTAAATTAATCTTGCCTAACCCATTACCTCGAAACAATACATATAAATTACAATTGGATACTTTTTTCGTTTATTTAGATCAATATTCAATTAAAAACTTAATTATCGATCTTAGAGGAAATACAGGTGGTCTATCCCAACAATATTTAACAGGTTTTTTCTGTGATAGCAATTACACCTATGAATATCGAACTCTAAAAGAAATGAGAAAACCAAATCATTATTATCAAAAGCCATTTGATGCTCAACGATTATCTATTTTTTGCACACGAATAGCAACAAGAAACGGAAGAACCACCACCACCAAAGAATCTGAACCAAACTATCCTCAATTTAAAGGTAATATATATATATTAACTGATGGATGGACTTTTTCTGCAGCCTCCAATTTAACTTCAATACTAAAACAACATTCTGGTGCTATTACAGTTGGAGAAGAAACAGGAGGAAGCTATCTTCAGTGTAGCTCTGGAAATTTAATCTTAAAACTTCCGAAATCTAAAATGCAAATCAAACTAAATCCTATGAAATATGTCAATTCTGTTCCTGTTACAGAACATAAAGGAGGAGTAATCCCAACTTATACAGTTAAACCAAGTGATAAATGGGATTCAGATGAAGATTTACAATTACAATTTGTCTATGATCTTATAAATCATTCACAATCATCTATTATAAAATAAATTAGAATTGAAACAATCAGTATTTTTCATAACTCCTCCGTTTACTCAATTAAACACCCCTTATCCTGCAACAGCTTATTTGAAGGGATTTTTGAACACACAAAACATTACATCCTATCAGGCTGACTTAGGAATTGAAGTAATATTAGAACTTTTTTCTTCAAAGGGATTGCTCGAATTATTTGAATCGATTGATCTTAATAACTCAAATCTTAGCGATAATTCTAAAAGAATAATCAACCTTAAAAAAGAGTACATTAAGACAATAGATCCTGTTATTTCTTTTTTACATGATAAAAATCCAACCATTTCACATATCATTTGTGAAAGAAATTATCTTCCTGAAGCTTCTCGCTTTCATCAATTAGAAGATTTAGAATGGGCTTTTGGAACCATGGGAACAAAGGACAAGGCAAGACATTTTGCGACTCTTTATTTAGAAGATATTTCTGATTTAATTATTGAAGCCATTGATCCAAATTTTGGTTTTAGTAGATACGCTGAAAGATTAGGTCGGTCAGCTTCTAGTTTTGATGAACTTCACACTGCTTTAAAACAAGAAAACACGTATATCGATTCAATTTTACTTTCTATTCTTCAAATTAAATTAGAAAAAGAAAAGCCTACTCTTGTAGCTATAACAGCCCCTTTTCCAGGTAATTTATACAGTGCTTTTAAATGCGGACAATGGATTAAAAAGAATCACCCTTCCATAAAAGTATCATTTGGAGGTGGTTATGCAAACACTGAATTACGTTCACTATCAGATGCTCGTGTTTTTGAATACTTTGATTTTATCACTTTAGATGATGGAGAAGCACCTGTTTTAAATCTAATTGAACACTTAGAAGGTATAAGAAATCTTGAAAATTTAAAAAGAACATTCACTTTAAATTCGGGCACAGTTAAATACTACAATGGTTCTACCCTACCCGATTTCAAACAAAAAGATGTCGGAACCCCAGATTATTCGGATTTACAACTTGATAAATACCTGTCAGTTATTGAAATAGCAAATCCGATGCATCGATTATGGAGTGATGGAAGATGGAATAAATTAACTCTTGCACATGGATGTTATTGGGGGAAATGTACTTTTTGTGATATTTCTTTAGATTACATCAAAACCTATGAATCCGCTACTGCAAACATATTGGTTGACCGAATTGAAGAATTAATTCAGCAAACTGGTAACAATGGTTTTCATTTTGTTGATGAAGCAGCACCGCCCGCTTTAATGCGAGAAGTTGCTTTAGAAATAATCAGGAGAGATTTAACCGTTGTTTGGTGGACCAATATTCGATTTGAGAAAAGCTTCACCTATGATTTATGTAGAATTCTTTCAAGATCTGGGTGCATTGCTGTTTCAGGTGGTTTAGAAGTCGCGTCTGATCGTTTACTTCGTTTAATAAAAAAAGGAGTAACGGTAGCTCAAGTTGCTAAAGTCGCAGATAACTTTACTCAATCCGGGATGATGGTTCATGCTTATTTAATGTATGGATTCCCTACTCAAACAGAACAAGAAACGATTGATTCACTTGAAGTTGTAAGACAACTAATTGAAGTTGGTGCAATTCAATCAGGCTTTTGGCATCAATTTGCAATGACAGCTCATAGTCCGGTTGGTTTAGATCCTGAAAAATTCTTGGTTAAAAATTTAATTCCTGAAATCGGAACATTTGCTAATAACGACCTATACCACTACGATTCAACGGGTTGTGATCATCAAAAATTCAGTGACGGTTTAAAAAAATCATTATTTAATTACATGCATGGAATTGGATTTGAACTACCTATCCATGAATGGTTTGACTTTAAAATCCCAAAAACAACTATTCCAAAAAACTTCATCGAACGTTGTATTGAAGCAGATGATGAAAAAGAAATAAAACCAAGTTCTAAAATTATTTGGCTTGAAAATAAACCTACCATTCGATTTTATATCAAAACTAAAAAGGGCAAATCAACGAATATGGCTTCACTTCATTTTAGCACAAAAAAAGAAGATGTAGAAATTGCAGTTAAAGAAGATTTAGGGATATGGTTAATTAAACTACTTGAAATTATTTCTATTAATTCAAAAAGTAATTACACGTATGAAATGATTCAAAAGGACTTTTTAACAAACAATTTAGGTGATTTTACTATTTTTTGGAATGGTTTTACAGTTGCTCAATTAAGAGATCACGGATTGATCATCCTATAAAAACCTTCTATTTAACTTATTTCAATCTTTTATATTTTAGTATCTTTGTATCATGCGTATAGATATTCTTACAGTACTTCCAGAATTGCTTGACAGTCCTTTTTCGGCTTCGATCATGCAAAGAGCTCAAGATAAAGGACATGTTGAAATTCATATCCATAATATCCGTGACTATTCAACCAATAAGCACAATAAAGTGGATGACTACCAATATGGTGGTGGTGCAGGAATGGTAATGACAATTGAACCAATAGCTTCTGCGATTGAAAAATTAAAATCGGAAAGGGTTTATGATGATGTGATATACATGTCTCCAGATGGCGAAGTTTTGAATCAATCTATTTGTAATACGATGAGTTTATCTGAAAATTTATTAATCCTTTGTGGACACTACAAAGGTGTTGATGAAAGAATTCGTGAACATTATATAACTAGAGAAATTTCTATTGGTTCTTACGTTCTTTCCGGTGGAGAACTAGGTGCAGCCGTTCTTGTTGACAGCGTAGTTCGCTTAATCCCTGGTGTTTTAAATGACGAAACATCCGCTTTAACAGATTGTTTTCAAGATGATTTACTTTCACCTCCTGTTTATACTCGTCCTCCTTCATTTAACGGATGGGAAGTTCCCGAAATATTATTATCCGGTGATTTTGCTAAAATTGACAAATGGAGAGAAGAAAAAGCAATTGAAAGAACGTTGGAAAGAAGACCAGACTTATTAAAAGATTAAAACCTGCTTCGGTACGATTTTTATTTATTTTCAAAAAATTAAAATCACTCAGCATGGTTTTAATTCAACGATTAACTTTAATTCAACAGTAAACATCACTCGGCATAGCTTTAATCATTCAATAAAATTAAAAATTAAACATCAAAAATTCAACATTATAAAACATGGAAGATATTCAACATTATATAGATTCATTAAAAAGCGGAAAAACAATTCTTTACCCAACTGATACTGTTTGGGGGATTGGTTGTGATGCTACAAACGAAGAAGCATGTCAAAAAATAATGGAAATCAAAAAAAGATCTCCGGAAAATAGTTTTATCATATTAGTAGATGGATGGCATATGGTTGAGAGATATATTCCTGAATTTCACGATGTATGTTATGAATTAGGTGATTTAGCGGAAAAACCATTAACCATTATTTATCCCCACGCAAAAAACATTGCTCCATGTGCATTAGCTCCTGATGGATCTATTGGGATTCGAATTACGACTGATCCATTGTGTATTAAATTAATTAAAGGTTTAAGAAAGCCCCTAATTAGTACTTCAGCCAACTTTTCAGGAAAACCAACTCCAGAAAGCTTTGCTGAAATTTCAGAAAAAATAAAAGAAAGTGTCGATGTAATAATTGAAGATCGATTGAAAGAACAAATGACAACACCATCTCAAATAATAAAGGTAGATACAGATGGGACTTTTAAAATAATTAGAGGTTAAAAAAATAAAAACGATTCTTTTAATAACTGACTGAAATTATTTAAAGAATCGTTTGATTTTATCATCGGATTGAGTAACGTAAATTTATTTCAGTTGCACTTCTCATACTACCTATACCTGATTTACTTCCAAAATTTATATCATAAGAAACGCCTAAATTCCAAGAAGATTTTTGGTAGGACATTCTCCCAACAATTGCTCCTGAGGAACGATAAAACAAACCTGCTGAAAAGCTTTCAGTTACCTTTTTAGAATAAGGAAAGCTTGCCTTAGTAGTTATATTGAAAGAGCACATAGATCCGACAATTAAGTATAAAAAATCATTTTGATATTGTGCATTAATTGAAGGTTTAATTTCAAATTTAGTGTTCTTAATTAAATAAGAAGTATTAACAAATGCAGACCAACGAATTGGCAATTTATTGTCTTGACTACTAATAATGGAAGTATTTGGTCTGTTTACATGAAAAGCCGACAATCCAATTTGAAAAGTTGGAATTATCAAATAGCTCTCGTATTTTGTTGAATAAACAACCCCAAAACCAGCATCAACTGAACTTTTTTGAGAACCTATAAATGTTTCCCCTGAAGAAATAGTACTGTTATAATTCTCGCCATTAAACTGACTTCCCCATCGTTCATTATCTATGTTTGAGCTAAATCCCAAATAACCTAAATACATTCCAAGACTTAATTTATCATATGGACTTAATGCTAAATGATAGGCTAGACTTCCTTTTAAAGAATTTGAAACTAAGTTTCCTGAACCACTATTATCCGTATAAAAGTCTATTCCTGTAGCTAAATAGCTCTTTTTTCTATTCTGAGATAGAGCAAATTCGCCACTAGCATTTAATGTGTTATATGATTCTCCAAACTTTTTCCACTGACTCCTTGAACCTGCAGTTAACTGAAGCCCATGAGTAATAGAAATTAATGCAGGATTTATCATTCCATTTGTATATTCAAAGGAAGAATACACAACATCTTGGGAATAAACATTTGAATATAAAAGTTGAATTATCAATAAACAACCTAAACAATATTTAAATTTTTTCATCTATATTTTGCATTTAATCATTTAAACTTTAATTTAATAATCTTAAATCATCAATGATTAACAGAAACAATACCTGAATACGAGATTGATTGTCCATTTGTTAATTGATATTCAACACTATATACATAACTATCATTTTGCACTAACTCTCCATTAAACTTACCGTCCCAACAGATATTTCTATCAATAGATTTAAAAATTGTTTCCCCCCATTGATTTACAACTATTATTTTAAAAGTATCTATACATCCTCCAAGAACGCACCAATCATCATTTAAACCGTCACCATTCGGTGAAAATGCTGTTGGAATAAATACAATTCCGCACGGTTTGTTTAGAAATATTCTAATTGTATCACTGCCAAAACAACCAGATTCATGTGTATATAAAACAACATAGTCCGTGATCGCAATTGTTGCCCCTACTGTATTCGTGCATGAATCACACGTTAAAGTAGCAGAAGGACTCCATTGAACTGACACCTCCGATGGCGGTAAATTAGAAGTTGATAAAAGCTGAACAGATTCTCCTAAATCAATCATTGAATCATTCGACGTAGCAATTACTACCAAATTATTTAAATAAACTAAATCATAAGATTTATTAAATAAACAGTTGTTACTATCTGTTATTTGAAGTGAATAAGTTCCATCACCTACAATCAATAAATCTTGTTCATTTGTATTATTTGACCAACTAAAAGTAAATGGAGCATTGCCTTCAACAATAGTAATATCAATCATCCCATTTGATAATCCACAATCTGATTGCGTAATTGAATCATTCCAAATTAACGAGTCTCCTTCTACTATTAAAATAGAATCATTAGCGATACAACCATTAGAATCTGTTATTGAAACATGATATAAACCTGGGCCTAAATTGTTAGCTATACTATCTGAAGAACCATTTTCAGTCCAAAGATAAGTATAAGGTAAATATCCATTTGATACAAAAACCTCTGCAAATCCATTGTTGCTTCCACTACAAATTTCATTTTGATCATTTGATATTCCTCCATTTAATATATACTGATCAGTTATAGAAATTTGTACAGAATCTTTACAACCATTTGGTAAAATAACTTGTGCCATTAAGGAACCAATTCCTAGATTAAAAATACTATCTGAGATAGAATTACCAGTTGACCAAATTGTGTTATAATCAATGTATGAAGAGTCAATTATTAATTTAGCAGATCCTAAACCTGGTTCACAAATTGACTGATTGACAATTGTATTTACAATAATTTTATTAGGTTGAGTTAAAATAATAGAATCATTATTAACACATCCAAATGAGTCTATAACTGAATAATAAAGAGTATCGCAGCTTAAATTTTGATAGTCGAAAACTGAACTAGTATCACTATTAAAAATATATTCAAAAGGTCCATTACCAATAGCATTCAATGAAATACTTCCATCATTATTACCAAAACAAGTGATATTCGTATTTGTTGTAGTCAAATTAGGTATTTCATGAAGCATAACATCTATAAAAGTTGTATCCCAACAACCATATTGATCAGTAATCTTAAGTTTATAAATACCAGCATAACTTGAATCTATAATCGTTACATTAGGTATGTTTTCCGTTGAAGAGAAAGAATTAGGTCCAGTCCATATTGCAGTTTGGCATTCAATAATTGATGAAGATAAATTATACTCACTCCCTAAACATAAATTGCTTGAAGTAAATATTTGAGCAATAGGTTTAGAAACAACGTAAACAAATTGAGAAAAACATTCTGTTGCATTAGTAACTGTTTCAGCTCTAACGTTAATCAAACAAGAAGCAGATGCAATAAAAGAAATTGTATCGCCAAATCCGATAGAAATACCATTTTCACCACAACCATTTTTATACCAAGCCCAAACAGCATCAGTACCTAAAGCCCCACCTGCTAAATTGATCTTTACAGTATCGCCTTCACAAAAAGTCATGTTGCCATAACCTCCACAATTGGTAAAGCTAGTATCAGTTCCGACAGCATTTCCAGTACTAGAATTACCACTTTCAAATCCTCCTGGCATGGTTGTAATATTTTGATTAAACTTAACTAAGAAACCGTTTTCAATACCTGAAAGTGTATCTTGATATTGAAACATATTTTGATTAATTATTGAAGAATCTGATTGTGTTGATCCAGTTATATAAATACTCGTATTTCCATATACGTCAACACTATAAGCTTCATCATCCATTGCTCCACCATAATAAGTTCCCCAAATTTTTGATCCAGATTCTGAAAATTTAGCAATAAAAACATCTTTTAAACCACCTATATTATCTTGATAAACGCCATTTGTTGCAATCGCAGTATCAGATAAAGTCGTCCCTACCAATATTACCTTAAGATCCATTTCAATATCTAATTCAATTCCAAAATCTTCTTGAGCACCACCATAATAATGTGACCAATACACTTGACCAGAATCATTAGAAACACGTCCAATAAAAGCATCTTCTAGTCCATTTTTCACAGTTGGATTAATCGTGTCAAAATCGATAAAAGCATCTGACAAAGTTGTTCCAACAAAATAAACCACTTGATTATAAGCTTTAATAGAACTAATATAATCATCCTGATTTCCACCAAAATAAGTTCCCCAAATTTGATTACCAGATAATGGATTCCATTTAGTCAAATACCCATCAATTCCACCTTTTAAAGAATCTTGATGTGTAGAATCTGTACTAATAAAATCTATAGAATTTGTATACCCACTTAAATAAATACTTGTATCTCCAAAAGAAATCCCTGTCGAAAACTCATCCATTGTCCCACCAAAATAGGAACTCCAAACAACAACACCAGAAGTATCAAATTTAGCAACAAAGGCATCGACTCCTCCATTACTTGAACCTTGATGAACATTTGCTGTAGAAAGTTCAGAAGGAGAATTAATTGTATTTCCCGTAATATATGCATTCCCTAAAAAATCAAGTGATAATTTAGTTCCTTTTTCTTCTCCAACCCCGCCGAAATAAGTACTCCAAACAAATTCACCATTATTTGTAAATTTCGCAAGAAAAGCATCACTACTTCCTAATAAAGTATCTTGAAATGCATCCTGAGACGCAATACTTGAATCAGAAAAAGTCGTTCCATACAAATAAACTTGATCCAAGGTATCCACTTGAACATCCATTGCAATATCTATATTATTACCTCCAAAATAAGTTGCCCAAAGACAAATTCCATATTGATTAAATTTCATTAAATAGGCATCCGAAAGACTATCATTCATTTGTGATTGATATGCACCTGAAGAAGCCAATGAGTTTACAGATTGAGTTGTCCCACATGTGTAGACAAACCCATTATTATCAGTTGTAACCCCCGTTCCAATCGTTATTAAAGAATCTCCTAAATAAGTACCCCATACTAAAATTGGTTCGGGATCAATTACTAAAGTAGAATTAGATTTTATAGGTTGAGGAAGTTCAAAACCAACAATTAATTCATTTACATTTTGTTTAATCTGTTTGTAATTAACAGAAACACTTTCATTTGTTTCAGCTATCCAGCTCTTAGGTATTACTTCATTAAAAGAACCTAAAGAATGAGTAAGACCAATTGAACTAGCTGTAAATTTACACTTATCAAACCCTTTAAATTGAAGTTGAATTTGACTAACATCACCACCTGCATGAACGATAAAATCATATTTCACTTGTTGTGTTTTTAAATCAGCATAAAAAACAGCATCAATATTTGGATAGATATTTTTATAAATTATCTTTTGAAATTGTTTTGCTTTTTTGTTATTTTTAAACTGTAGAGACGTTTCAACAAGATCATAAGACTCAATAACAGGGTAAGGATTCGCATTTAAAAAATTAATATCAATTCGACTAAGATTCAACTGATGTTTAGGAATTACAACTTCTTTTTCACCCGAAACTTTTTTAGATTTCACACTTGAATTCACATTCATTCTGTAAAAATCATAGCTAAACCCATTTTCTCTTAACTGAACGTTCAAGCCTTTCCCCGTAGGAAATAAAAACTTTACAGCAGAATTTTTTTGATTGTTTTGATCAGTAACTTGACCATTATTTTCTATGAATCCGAAATTCAAATTAGATGAAGCATTTACTTTAGTTTGAGAAAAACTAAAAAAAGAGCTTAAAATAAAGGTTAATATTAATGTGGTGGTTTGATTCTTCATGGTTAAATGTTTTTGATACATGTCAAAAGTAAACAATCAAACCAATTTCAATCCTGATAATTTAACAAATTTTAGTTAAAATATACACGTCTAAACAAATACAATCATGATCAAAAAAAAACTCAAATCACTTACAATCAAAAAGTTATTTTATTTTCAATCATAAGTTGATAGGCTGGTTTCATACATATAAATTTATTTTCCATTTCAATTTCTTCTTCATAGTCAGCAGTTATTATCAAACCTTTATCTAGTTTAAAATAATTCATTGCTTCGAGTAAGCCTTTTATCTCTCTTTTTCGTGTATCGGGATTACTCAATTCGTAACAAACCTGAATTGCTAATATTGGTTGATCTCTATCAAAAACAATGAAATCGCATTCCGCTTTTTGCTTAAAATAAAAAAGAGAATTCCCATATAATTGTCGAAGCCAAATAAAAACCATATTTTCTAACAGTTTTCCAAAATTATCTGAAAACTGATAACTTATAGCATTTAGAAGACCATTATCTATAGAATATATTTTCTTATCGCCCATTTCACGATTCACTATTGAGTAGTCAAACTTATACAATCGAATACCTAAATAAACTGCTTCAATGTGCTCTAATATTTCATACAAAGTATCCTTACTCACTTTTACGCCTTGCGACTTTAATTCATTGTATATTTTATTTAAAGAAAAAGGGGTGCTTAAATTACTCATCAATTTTTGAATAAAATACTTTAAGGCAAAAACTCGAGTCACTTTATACCTCTCAACAATATCTCGAAATAAAAGTACTTGGTAATAATCTGATAAAATCTGTCTTCTTTGTTCATCCGTTCTTGAAATACACTCAGGAAAACCACCTTGCTTTAAAAAGAGATAAAACTCGTTTAAAATCAATGCCCTCTGAGTATCTCCTTTATAATTATTAGGGATATTTTTAAAGTTTAGATATTCCGAAAAATCAAGAGGAAATAATTCATATAATAAAGTCCTACCACGTAAAGAAGTTGCTATTTCACTTCCTAATTGTTTAGAATTTGAACCAGAAATAAATATATTCTTTGTTTCGTTATCATATACTCTTCTTACAAACTTATCCCAATTATCAATATTTTGAATTTCATCAAAAAAGAAATAACATTCTTCCATTTTAAGGGATGGGTACAACTCTCGATAAGCCTGTAAAATTAAATCTAACTCTTCAATTTGCAACATAAGTCGCTCATCATCAAAACTAAAAAATAGAGTTTTTGAAATAGGTGTTTTATTTTTTATAATTTGATTACGAGTTTGCTTTAATAATGTCGTCTTTCCACATCTACGAACACCACTCACGACAATTATTTTTTGTGTATCAACAGGTAACTCGAGTCTTCGATGAAATAATTTTTCAACTTTATCTGACGCATGTTGTTGCTCAATTATCTCTTTTATCACCTTTTTCCTATCCATCTCAGTGTAATATCTATTTAATTTATCGTAAACTTAGTAAAAAAAATGGATTTTTAAACATATTTTTAGTAAAATAATTCATTTATATTCCTATAATAATCTACAATTATATTGTTTTTATTAATTAATTAAGGATAATTATAGAATTATTATCCTTAATTAAAGGATAATAATTAAAATTTAAATGATTAAATTAGCTTAAGTACTAAATTGCCATAATTAAAATTCTATTAAAAAATACAAATTCACCCAAGAAACAAGCAATTTAAAACACAAAAAGTAAAAAGAAGTTAATTATCTTTTAAATTTGAGATAAAATAAAGTAGACTTTTGACTATATTTGTACCCATTATGTATCAAAAGAATTACGCAAAATATCTCAAACATCCTGTTTTTAAAGTAGCCTCTCAAATAGTTACAGAAAAGAACCTTCAAGCTTACGTAATAGGAGGATTTGTCCGTGATCTATTACTTGAAAGACCCTCAAAAGATATCGACATAGTGGTCGTTGGAAATGGCTTATATTTAGCAAAAGAATGCGCTAGAATACTCAGAGTAAACAAAGTATCGGTTTTTGAAAACTTTGGAACCGCACAATTTAAATACAAAGATTTAGATGTTGAATTTGTTGGAGCTCGAAAAGAATCGTATAGATCAGATTCTAGAAAACCAATAGTTGAAAACGGAACTTTAGAAGACGACCAAAACCGAAGAGATTTTACAATAAATGCATTAGCATTAAGTTTACATGCAGATACTTTCGGAGATATAATAGATCCATTCAACGGTTTAGATGATTTAGAAAAAGGAATAATCAAAACTCCTTTAGATCCAGACGTAACGTTTAGTGATGACCCTTTAAGAATGATGAGAGCAATAAGATTTGCTTCTCAATTAGGATTTAAAATTGAAAATCAAAGTCTTACTTCAATATTAAAAAACTCAGATCGTTTAGAAATAATCTCTATCGAACGAGTTATGGATGAATTAAATAAAATCATTCTTTCCAATTCACCTTCAAGAGGTTTCAAATTATTAAATTCCACCAAATTACTGCATCAATTTTTTCCTGAAATGATTGCTTTACAAGGTATTGAAACAATTGACGGAAAGTCACATAAAGATAACTTTTACCATACATTAGAAGTTCTCGATAACGTTTCAGAAAACACGGATGACCTATGGTTACGATGGGCGGCAATTATGCATGACATCGCAAAACCTCCAACTAAAAGATTTGACAAAGAAATCGGTTGGACTTTTCATGGTCACGAAGAATTTGGAGCTAGAATGACATCAAAAATTTTCAGGAGATTAAAATTGCCATTAGATGCAAAAATGAAATATGTCGAAAAATTGGTTCGTCTTCATTTACGTCCGATAGCTTTAGTAAAAGGGACAGTTACGGATTCAGCAATTCGTCGTTTACTATTCGAAGCTGGAGACGATATTGACGACTTAATGAAATTATGTAATGCAGACATCACTTCCAAAAATGAATTTAAAGTTCAAAAATTTAAAAAGAATTTTGATTTAGTAACTTTAAAATTAAAAGCGGTTGAAGAAAAAGATAGTATTCGTAATTTTCAACCTCCTGTATCAGGTGAAGACATTATGAAAGCCTTTGATTTGAAGCCTTGTAATGAAATTGGGGTAATAAAAACGAGAATAAAAGATGCTATTTTAGATGGTACAATAGAAAATAATAAGGAAGAAGCTTATCAATTAATGCTAATTTTTGGAAAAGAATTAGGATTGACCCCCTTGAACGATTCTTCAATTAGTAAAAAATGATAACTTTACATTTCAGATAAAACAAAAAAGTATGGCGGGATTAAAATTTAGAGTCCTACTCGATTCTAAAGACCAAGAAAAAGTATTTAGAGACATTCTAATTAGTGATTCGGACAATTTCGAAACATTTTACAAAGCGATCATTTCTGCATTTAGATTTGAAGGTGATCAAATGGCCTCTTTTTATAT
>CANJKA010000109.1 GCA_947474675.1 Flavobacteriales bacterium | reverse complement strand
TAAAATCATATTTTTTCAGTTTAATAAATCAGTACAAAAGAACCAACTATTAGATAAAAAATCTAAATCGAATCAATTTCATATTTAAAAAATTGTTTATTTCTTATTAGGATTATTAATATTTTTAATTTAATATTGCTCAAGCTCAAACAAATAAAACAATAAACTATGAAAAAACTCTCCTTTTTAATTGGATCATTTCTATGTGTTGGAACTTCCTTTTCTCAAAATTTTGACTTATTGCCAAGTACTGAAAACACAATAACAATTAGTCACAATCTATCTATTATTTCTCCTGAAAATATAGTAATCAATAGTCAATCCTATATTGATTATGGAAAAACGCATAAGATAACCATGAAAAATGCAGGAGAGCCTCAATTACCAATGTTCTCTGAATCTGCAGTAATTTCAAATAAAGGATCTATTTCATTGGAAGTAGAACATGATGGATATATTGAATATTCAAATGTTTTAGTGGCACCATCAAAAGGAAGTTTAAAAAGAAATATAAATCCTTCTGATGTACCTTATTCTTTTGGTGCAACTTATCAACAAGATCAATTCTACCCTGGAAATTTAGCTGAAGCACATGATCCATTTGTTTTAAGAAATACAAGAGGTGTAACGGTAACTTACTATCCTTATCAATATAATCCAGTTACAAAAATATTGAGAGTTTATCAAAACATTAGAGCTACAATAAACACAAATACTTTGGTTGAAGGTATCAATGAAATTGAAAATTTAACTGTCCCTTTGGATGATTTTTCTCCTATTTATAAAAATACATTTATTAATTCTGTTCATTTACAAAGTAGATATACACCTAAAGCTGAAGTTGGAGAGATGTTAGTGATTGCACCAGCAACTTATTCGACACAAATTCAACCATTTGTAAATTGGAAAAATCAAAAAGGAATTAAAACTACTTTGGTTTCTACAGCAACAACCGGTACAACCTCTGCTGCTATAAAATCATATATTCAAAACTACTATACTGCAAATCCAAATTTAATTTTCATTTTACTTGTCGGTGATCATGCTGATGTTGCTTCCTATACGTATGGTTTAAATGGCGATGGCGATCAAATGTATTCTGATACTTATTATGCTCAATTAGCTGGTGGAACTACAGATTTACATCCAGATGTTTTTATTGGACGTTTTTCTGGTACTACATCCGATGTAACAACAATGGTAAATAGAGAGTTAGAATATGAGAAAGCACCTGCAGCTGGAAGTTGGATGACAAAAGCAATTGGAATAGGTTCAGATTTAGGTGCTGGAATTGGTAATGATGGAGAAGCAGATTGGCAACATGAACGTAATTTAAGAACTAAACTAATGGCATTTGGTTATACTGCTGTAGCTGAATTATACGACGGAAGTCATACAGGTGTTGATGCTACGGGAAACCCATCAGCCTCACTTTTACAAACGGCTGTTAGTGGCGGTGCAGGTTTATTAAACTATACAGGACATGGAGATAATGATTTATTGGTAACAACAAATTTCGCAACCACAAATATTACTGCAGCTACAAATAATGGATTTTACCCATTTGTGGTTTCTGTAGCTTGTAACAATGGAAAATTTTATGCAGGGAATTGTATTTCTGAATCTTGGTTAAAAAGTTCAAATGGAACTGGTCCAAAAGGTGCTATAGCAGCTGTTGGCTCATCAATTTTAATGGCTTGGGCTGAACCAATGCAAACACAAGACGAGATTGTAGATATATTAACCGGTCAATATCCTTCAAATGTTAAGCAAACGATTGGTGGTTTATTTTACAATTCTCAAATGAGTATGTTGGAAACATATAATAATCAAAGTGCTCAGGAAGTAATGAAAACATGGGTTTTATTTGGAGATCCTTCAACATTATTTAGAGATAAATTAACGCAAACTATAACAGTTACACATGTTTCTAGTGTTTCACAAAGCGAAACTGCGGTTACTGTTACTTGTAATGTGGAAGGTGCTTTAATATGCATAACTCAAAATAATGTAATTTTGGGAACAGGTATAGTTTCAGGTGGTTCTGTCGTAATTACATTAACTGCAATTCCTTCAACAACAGACTTATTGGTAACTGGAACCGCACAAAATTATTCAATATATCAAGGTCCTATTTCAATTGGAGCAGCAGCACCTTCATCTGTAACAATTGCTTCAAATGATATTGATAATACAATTTGTACTGGTTCTTCTGTTGTGTTTACAGCTACACCTGTAAGTGGTGGAACAAGTCCTGTTTATGAATGGACAGTTGATGGAAGTATAGTGGGTACAAATTCAAATACATATACTACTAATTCATTAACGAATGGTCAAATTGTTACATGTTCAATGACAGTAAATAGCATTTTAGTAAACGCTAACAGTGTAACTGTAATTGTTAATTCATCACCTGCTACACCTGCTATTACTACTAATTCACCTATTTGTAGTGGAGCTGCTTTAAATTTATCAACTGATTTAGTATCTGGAGCTACATATTCTTGGTCAGGTCCAAGTTTTACCTCAGCTGTTCAAAATCCAAGTGTTACTTCTTCTGTAACAGGAAATACTGGAACCTATACATTGATTATTACAGCGAATGGATGTACTGCAACAAGTACAGCTTCAGTAACAGTAACTCAATCTGTAACACCTTCTTTAACAACCTCAATAACTACTGGGTCTAATCCAATTTGTGCTGGTAATTCAATCACTTTTTCAGCATCTTCAAGTAATGGAGGAACGACTCCTTCCTACCAATGGTTTTTAAATAGTGCACCTGTAGGAAGTGGAACGACCTATACAAATGCTGCAATTCCGACTAATTCTATTGTTTATTGCGAATTAACTTCTAATGCATCATGTGCAACAGCGACAACTGCAAATTCAGCAGCAATTACTATGACAGTTAATGCAATTCCATCAACTCCTACAATTTCTCATACGGGTTCACTATTTACTTCAAGTTCTGCAACTGGAAATCAATGGTATAAAGACGGAGTTTTAATTGTTGGAGCTACTAATCAGACCTATACAGGAACAGCAAATGGAAGTTATACAGTTGTTGTTACGACGAGTGGCTGTTCTTCTTCTGCTTCTTTAGGTTCTGTTATGACAGGTGTAGGAATTGCTGAAACAACAACTGATGGCACACTTTTCAGTGTTTATCCAAATCCTTCTAATGGTGTCTTTAATTTAATATTTACAGCTACTGAAATTTCTGAATATACTGTTCGTTTAAGAAATGTATTGGGTCAAATTATATTTGAAGAAAAATTAGAAATGTTTAGTGGAACATATTCAAAAGCATTTGATGTAACAACATACGGTCAAGGTCAATATTTCTTGACTCTAACAAATTCTAAACAAGTAACATTTGAAAAATTAATTGTTTATTAATAGAATAACTAAAAGAGTGTAGCTTGATTTTAATTTTTAAACTCCCGTGTATATAATAACACGGGAGTTTGTTTTTTAAATAGTATTTAAATTAATAATTGTTAAAATACACACATAATGTTTTTAATTTATAAGAATTAGGAAATGAATTATTTCTTTCGTAGTATTGACGTGCTATATAATACTCAAACTATGAAAAAAATTACTTTAATACTATCAAGTGTTGTCTTTTCGGCAGGAATTTTCGCACAAAATTTAGAGCCAACTACACCAACAACATCTTCAGTAATTACCTGTACGGATTTCCACATTACGAGACCACTTTCAGAAATTGCAAAAGATAAGCCTTTTAAACACAAAGAGAATAAAGAAAATGAAGAAGCAGATGACAGAAGTTTGCGTTTGGCTCAAACATTTGTTTATTCTCCAGAAGATGGACCAGAATACGGTGAAGATCCAGCAGTAAGACAAACTGAAATGGGAACAAGAAGTTTAGCAAACAAAGCTCCAATCAAAAATTGGGCTGGACAAACTTCTCCATATAGACCTTCTGATCCATCTGGAGCAGCAGGACCAAGTCATTATGTACAATGTATTAATTCTTCACCTTTTAAAGTTTTTAATAAAACAACAGGAGCAAATATTTTAACTGTTGATTTAGGAACACTTTGGGCACCAGATGTTGCTAGTGAAGGAGATCCAATTGTACTTTATGATAAATATGCAGATAGATGGTTTATTGCACAATTTGGGTCACCTGCAAAAATTTATATTGCAATTTCTACAACGAATAATCCAACGGGTTCATATTATACGTATACTTTTAATTCAGCACAATTTCCAGATTATCTTAAGTTTTCTATTTGGGCAGATGGTTATTACATGACATCTAACCAAGGGGCAAGAATGTATTGTTTTGAAAGAGATCAGATGTTATTAGGTAATTCTTCAGCGAGAGCAGTTACTCAAACATTTACATCAGGTTCAACAAGTGGTTTTTATTGTCCTTTATCTGCTGATGCTGATGGAACTTTACCGACAGTAGGAACACCATGTCCTTTCTTTGCTTATTCTGAGAATGCCTGGGGTGGTGGAGCAGTTGACGGTATTAAAATTTGGAATATGGCTGTAACATGGGGAGCAACTCCAACAGCAACAATCACTGCACAACCAACTGTAACAACTGCTGCATTTGACGCTTCTTATGATGCGGGCTGGAATGATGTTGCCCAACTAGGAACAACAAATAAAGTTGATGGAATTGGAGGTGTTGCAACTTATAGAGCACAATGGAGAAAATGGACGGGTTACAATTCACTTTTATTGAATTGGGGGGTTAAAATTAGTTCTAGTCAAAGAAGTATTCGATGGGTTGAATTACGTCAAAATCAAACTTCTGGTGTTTGGAGTTTATACCAAGAAGGTACATATACGCCTGATGGACATACACGATGGATTGGATCAATCGCGATGGATGACAACGGAAGTATAGGGATGGCATATTGTAAATCAAGTTCTACAATGTATCCAAGTTTATGTTATACAGGAAGATTAGCAACTGATCCACTTGGAACATTTACTTTTGCTGAAACAGTTGCTGCTGCTGGAACTGGAGCTGAAACATCTGCTAATAGATATGGAGATTATTCTCAATTATCATTGGATCCTGATGGTATTACTTTTTGGCATACTGGGGAATATACATTAAGTTCAGGAACAACTACTCGAGTTTTTTCATTTCAATTAGCTACAACTACTAATGCTGTTGTTGCTATTGCTTCTAATGATGCAGATAATACTATTTGTGCTGGACAAAGTGTTACTTTTACAGCTACTCCTACAAATGGAGGAACAACACCAACTTATGATTGGCAAGTAAATGGTGTGAGTACAGGAATTACAACAGTTACCTATACAACTTCAACCTTGATAGCTGGACAAATTGTTACATGTGTTATGACTTCAAATTTACCAGCGGTTGTTGGTAGTCCTTATACATCAACACCTATTACAATTTTAATAAGTTCTACACCAACTGTTTCAATTGCAGCCTCTACATCAATTATTTGTGCTGGAAGTAATGCTAGTTTTAATGCTACTGTAACAAGCGCAGGAACTTCTGCAGTTTATCAGTGGCATGTAAATGGTGTGAATGTAGGAACGAATTCTTCATCTTATTCAAGTAGTGTTTTGATGAATGGTGATATCGTAACATGTTCTTATACATCAACATGTGTAACAGCTTCAACTGTTAATTCTGGAAATGTGACAATGACAGTTAATGCGTTGCCTGCAACTGCAACGATTACCCAATCTGGTGCTGTTTTTACATCTAGTTCTGCAACAGGAAATCAATGGTATTTGAATGGATTAATTATCAATGGTGCTACTAGTCAAACTTATACTGCGACTGCAAATGGAAACTACACTGTAGTTGTGACTTCAGGTGGATGTTCATCTGCTGCTTCAGCAATTTCTACAATGACAGGAGTAGGTATCAATGAAGTTGCTAATCCAGGAACACATTTTTATATATATCCTAATCCAAGTAATGGAGTATTTAATTTAGTGTTTACTTCAACAGAAATAATGGAATATACAGTTCGTTTAAGAAATGAATTGGGACAAATTATCTTCGAAGAAAAATTAGATAAATTCAGTGGAACATATACAAAAGCATTTGATGTGACAACATATGGTCAAGGTCAATATTTCTTGACAATGACCAATGCTAAGAAAGTAACATTTGAAAAAGTGATTGTTTTCTAAGATCACATTTTAAAAAATAGATTTTCCTAAAAAACTCCCATAGCAATTTGTTATGGGAGTTTTTTTGCTTTAAAAAATGATGTCATTAAAAAAAGAGTTTTCGTATTCTAGAGCAGCTAATTCGTATAATATTTTCTAATTGAAGTTTAAATTATACTTTATTTGACACTATAAATGTTAACTAAAAATTAGAAATTATGAAAACAATTTTTTTAAAAGTAAATATTTGTTTAGCCACTTTATTTACTAATTTCAACTCAATTGGACAAGATGAAGAGGAAAAACCATTAAAAAATAGTTTGAATCTTATGTACAGTCCAGCCATGAATATTTTAGGTATGAACCCTTCAAGTTCAACAGCAGATGGGAATAAATATCTTTCTTCGTCACATAATTCGATAGGAGTAATTGGTTTTCATTTTGATCACCAGATGACACCTAGATTTTTATTGGGCGTTGATTTATTTTATAATTCAACTTCGTCTAGAGGTGATTTAGTGAACAATTTTTCTGGAGAAGTAAAAAGTGCTAATTATACTAATTCAAGATTGCGTGTTATGACACGATTTTCGCGAACGATTGTGACAAATATTCCTAATTTCGAAATGTATTTTGGTGGTGGGATTGGATTTAATCAAAGATTTAGAAATTTTCATGTTGAAAATGTGAGACAACCTTCAAGCTCAAGGCCATCGCATTTTTCAATTCCAATTTGTATGAGAATGTATTACGGTTTGAGATATACAATTTAAAAAAAATTTGGATTAACTGGTGAATTTGGGTTAGGTGGACCTCTTATTACAGCTGGGTTGTCTTATAAATTTTAATATTTTAAGGTAAAACAAAATAGGCTGTCTCAATGAAGACAGCCTATTTTGCTATAAGTTATATTAAAAATGTTTTAAGCATTTTGATTCACTTTAATAAGGGCATATATAATACCTGGTATCCAGAATAAAAAAGTTAAAATAAGACTTATTATTAAAGGTGTAGTTTCCCAGTTTGTAGCTAACCCAACGGCTAGAGGTGGGATTAAAAAACATAATATAATTAATAAAATTGTGAATTCATCCATCGGTGTTTTTGAACTCTTTTTTAAGCTTTTGAATGAAGTTATTTTTGAAAAAGTGTTATCGTTTTTGCGGAATGAATTTCTTTCATTTTTTGAATCAGAAATTAAAACACTCTTGACATCTTTCTTATTCGAGAAGTTAGAGTGAGAATCATTTTGAGAAACAATTTCATCTTGTTGTCTATAAGAAACTGGAACTATTAAACCATTTTCATTTTCCGAAGAAAGAACGTTATTCGATTTTATTTCTATAGAAACAACTTCTTTCTCTGAAATTTTCTCTACAAGTTTTTCTTGATCTTCTCCTTTTTGAGAATGATTCCATGTTACATGGTATCCTGAATTATAAACTCTTTTTTGTACTGTACAAGAAGTTGCAATTAATGAAATTACAGCTCCTAAAAACACGATCTTTTTCATAAGTATTTTATTGTTTTTAGTTTAACTTAACTTTGTAAAGAAAATGATTTTTAAAATATATTTTTCACTAGAATCTTAAAGTTATCAACAAGCAAATTCTTATCTTTGCATTATGGAATTAAATAACATTCGATTTATATTAACTGATATTGAAGGAACAACCACATCGGTTTCCTTCGTTTACGAAATACTATTTCCTTATTTTAGAAATAATATAGAAAAATTAAAAAATTTAATTCATCTTTCTGAAGTAAAAGAAGCTTTTGAGCAAACAATTCAAATCTCAAAAGAAAATGGGATTATTCTTTCAAATAATGATCAAATAATTCAAGAACTTTTAGATTGGAGTTTAGCAGATAAAAAAATAACACCTCTTAAAACGTTGCAAGGTGTTTTATGGCAAGAAGGATATAAGTCTGGTGAAATTAAAGGTCATGTGTATAAAGATGTTGCTACAAATTTATTAAAATGGCAATTGGAAGGAATTCAATTAGGTGTCTTTTCATCCGGATCAGTTGCGGCTCAAAAATTAATTTTTGGATACAGTGAGCAAGGCGATTTAACTTCCTTTTTTAGTGCGTATTTTGATACCAAAACAGGTGGAAAAAGAGAGGTTGAAACGTATACTAAAATTAGTAATGAGTTAGCCATTCATCCATCAAATATCCTTTTTTTATCAGACATTAAAGAAGAATTAGAATCTGCTAATGACGCTGGCTTTCAGACGATTCAATTGGTTAGAGAGGGGAATGTTAAAGCTTGGATGAATTCTGTTTCTAATTTTGATGAAATTCATTTCAATGAAAACATCAACTGTTAGTCCATTAAATTAGCTTCTTTCACTAAAAGAGATAAATCAACTATTTTAATCTTTTTACCTTGTAATTCAATTATTTTATCTTCTTGAAAATGGTATAAAATTCTAGTAGCTGTTTCTCGAGTTGTACCAGCTAAATTTGCAATTTCCTCTCGCTTTATTATAATATTTATTGTTGTTGAATCATTTTCTAACCCATATTTATTCTTCAATAATATAAGACTTTGTGCGATTCTTTCTTTAACTGGTCTTTGAGTGATTTTGGTTAAATTAGACTCCATAATCTTTAATTCCTTAGACAAAAGATGAATGAATTTTAAAGCTAGTTTAGAATTTAATTCTATCAAGTATAGGAATGTCTCCTTTGGAATAAAACAAATATGCGATTTTTCAATTGCTACAGCTGAACAAGAATAAGTATCTTCACTTAAAGTGGCTCTATATCCCATCACATCGCCATCTTTAGCTAAATGTAATATCTGATCTTTACCGTCAAGTCCTAATTGGCTAACTTTTACTTTTCCCTGTTGAATACAGTAAATTCCTTTTGATGAAGAGTCTTCGTGAAAAATCATTTCTCCTTTTTCAAAAACAAGGCACTTTTTTTTGGAATTTATAAATTCAATTTCATCTGACTTTAAAGCACAAAATATACTATTTGAGCTTTCAGTACATGCTTGACAATTGGAATTTATAATCTGTGCCATTTATGAATTCTATTTCATGTTAAATGTAGTCATTTAAAAGGTAGTAATATTGTTTTTGTTAAAAATAAAATCCTCATTTAAGTATAAAATTCTGACTAAAAAAAGGTAAATTGATTGAGAATATCTACAGGTAAATAACTTTCTTTATACCTAAGAGTTTTTAGTTGAAAAGGGTTCTATTTGTTTTTTACTTCTACAAATCCATCGACAAATTTAACCAACAATGTAGTAATATCATCATATTCCTTAAAACTTAAATTCTCAAAGGTGTCGAAAATATCATGGTAATTTTTATTCGGCCCCTGTGTATAAATAAAGAACGCTGGAACTCCTTTAGTTGAAAACCAATAATGATCTGAATTTTGAGTTTGACCTCTTTTCTTTACTAATGTTAGTAATTTAGATTCATCATTGATTTTTTGTAATTCTAAAAACTCTTTTTCATAAGCAGTTGCATTTACAACAGTTATCCCTTCTTCACCACTGCCCATAATATCTAGATTCACCAAAAAAGCAATCTTTTTCAATTTAAAAGTAGGATGATTTACAAAATATTCAGAGCCAACTAGACCTGCTTCTTCTCCTGCAAACGCGATAAAAATAATATTACAATCTGATGGATGTGCTTTGAAATACATCGCCATACTGATCAACATTGCAGTTCCACTTGCATTGTCATTTCCTCCTGGAAAATAGGTGTCTTTCCCCATTCTTCCCAAATGATCATAATGTGCTGTGAACACAATCGTTTTGGCTTTTCTGTTTTTTGAAGGAATATAGGCGATTACATTTTGTGATTGGTAGTTTTCAATAAACTTAGCTTCAATATTTATGGTCCATTTTTTTCCATCTTGAAAAATAGAATCTTGAACTTGTATTAATGCATGTTTCAATTGATCACGGCCAACAGACCATGTAAATTTTGAAGATGTAATTTCAATAACAGGTAATAATTCTGCAACTTGCTCTTTGATTCCTCCAAGTAGCTTCATCGTATCGGCTGGTAATCCTGCAAAATCAAAAGCAATTGAATTATATGTTTTTCCGGCTAATATATTTTTAATTTCAGCTATTAATTGTTCTTTATTTAAAGCAATTGCTGCAGTAATTAATTTAGGCTTCCAAATATCTACATTTGTATTACTGGATGGATCAACTAAAAAATGAACTCCTGGAATTAATTTTTTTCCACTCATATTCACTTCCATCCTTTTTGGAAATGTATTGATACCTAAAGTAAAATGCTGTAAAAAGTCCTTCTTAAATGGTTTTAATCCAATTTGTTTAAATTCATTTACGATAAAATCGGCTGCGATAGAATCTCCTCCATTTACATAACCACGTCCATGAAATTCAGGTGAACATAGGGTTTTTGTAATTCTTCTAACTTCATCAATTTGACCAAAAGAACTAGATATGAATAAACTAATGAATAAACAAATAAATAATTTACGCATATCTACGAACTACCTTTTGCATAAATTCTTCAACTGTTTCGCTGTCTACATCCCAATTGTTTTCAATGGCAAATTCAGCAACTTTTTTTCTCGCATTTTCAGAATTTGATTGTGTATCTAATCCTTTAATCGCATTCGCAAAACTTTCACTTGATCCATCAAATAGCTCATTGATAAATTGTAATCTTTCATTTAATCCAAATGATCCAATCAATGAGTCTAATTTCGATACTCCAAATTGTGATGCTAAATTACTACCAACTTGATTGTATTTATGAACGAAAGCTGATAAAACTGCTTGATCAAACGAATCTTCTGTTTCTAATTCATCTCTTGTTTCAATAACCTCTTTTCTTTCATAAGTTTCTTCAACAGGCATTTGAGTAGAAAATGAACTTTCAACAACATCATTCATCTCATTTTCATCTAAATATTCGTTTTCAGAAACAATAAAGTCATCTTTTTCCTCAGCAATTACTTCAACTTTATTTTGAAAAGGAACTTCTTCTTCTGGAGTTTCTTTAATTACTGATTCTTGCTTAATTTCTTCTTGAATAGAGGTTTCAACTACTGGTGTTTCTTGACTTTTATTAAAAAAGCGAGCTAAATTTTCTGCATGAGCTCTATCAATATCAGACATTGGTTTTTCTTGAGGAATTTCAGAGATTGGTTCAACAGGAGTAGTTTCAACAGTTGGCATTTCATTTACTTCTGAATTGAAATTTGAATTGTTTTCTTCGATAAATTCTACTGCATTTTCTTCTTCAATTTCATTTATGGGAGTAGATGAAACTTCTTCAACGGATTCGAAGGAAGTATGATTGTTTTCAACAACTTCTTCTTCCACATCACCATGATCATCAAAAAGACTAAATCCAAAAGATGGTTCGCTCTTCACTTCGACTTGAAATAATGGCTCATCAATTTGAACTTCTTCTTCGATTACATTTTCTTCAACCTCTTCTATTTCAGGAACTACTTCTTCAATAATTTCAATTGGTTCTTCTTCAATAATAATTTCTTCAACAATTTCAGGAACTTCTTCGACTACAACAGGTCTAACCCCAAAAACTTTTTCTTCAAAAGCTTTGTATCTTAAAATAACCATTCTTTCGTTTAATTCACGGCTCATGTTCACTAAATTGTCTAACTCATCCAATGTCAGTTTTCCACCTTCCATTTGTTTAAACAATACCGCGATATCAACCAATATATCTTCTTTTGAACCAAAATTTCCCATAATTCTATCTAAAAATCAATTTTTTCAATATTTTTACAAAGTATCTAAGTGATTAAAAGTTCAATTTTAACCAAAAAGGGGCTTTGATACGATAAAAATACACAGTAACACTTAACAGAAAATAAAGGATTTATTTATTTGTCTTCTATAAGTTGTTAATAACCTTAAAAAAGTAAATATGTTTTTGGAACAATTTAGAGAAAGTGGTCAAACAAACGGATGGATTGAAGTTGTTTGTGGTTCTATGTTTTCAGGTAAAACAGAAGAATTAATTCGTCGTTTAAAACGTGCTGAATTTGCAAATCAACCTATTTTATTATTTAAACCTACTATTGATAAACGATACAGTGAAGAAAATATAATTAGTCATAAAGGATCTAGTCTCGAAGCCATCTCTATTCAATATTCATTTGAAATCATGGAAAAATGGAATGGTGAACGCATAGTTGCTATTGATGAAGTTCAATTTTTTGATGAAGGAATTATTGAAGTTTGTACAACTTTAGCAAATACAGGTGTTCGTGTTTTGGTCGCTGGTTTAGACATGGATTTTAAAGGAAATCCTTTTGGTTCTATCCCTCAACTTATGGCAATTGCAGAATATGTGACAAAAGTACATGCTATCTGTATTTCTTGTGGTAACTTAGCTCAATTTTCGCAACGAATTGTCGATGATACTGACTTAGTTTTATTAGGAGCTGTTGATTCATACAAACCTCTTTGCCGTTCATGTTTTAATATTATTTCACATTGAAAATTAATTTTTCCTATTCAGAAATTTGCTGTATCACAAAAGGACGTTCATTAACGGATTCTTCGGATGAAACTATTAAAATGGTTTCTTTTGATACTCGAAAAATAATTCAATCTAAAAATGTGTTGTTTTTTGCTTTAAAAGGCGATTTTAGAAATGGGAATTTATTTATAAATGAGGCTTATTCAAAAGGGATTCGACTATTTGTCGTTTCGGAAGAAATAAATTGTAATAATTATCCAGAAGCTTCTTTTATTCTAGTTGAAAATTCACTTTGGGCTCTACAAGAAATTGCCAAAATGCATCGTTTAAAGTTTTCATATCCTGTTGTTGCCATTACTGGAAGTGTTGGGAAAACAATGGTAAAAGAATGGGCGTATCATTTTCTTTCTTCAAAATTACGCGTTATTCGAAGTCCTAAAAGTTACAATTCACAATTAGGAGTTGCCCTATCTTTACTTGAATTACATGAAAATTGTGATGTTGCATTGATTGAGGTGGGGATTTCAAAACCTAATGAGATGCTTCGATTAAAAGAAATCGTTCAACCAACATTGGGAATTTTCACCTCGTTTGGTTCAGCTCACAAAGAAAATTTCGAATCACAAGAAAAACACCTGGAAGAAAAATTAATTCTATTTTCAGAGTGTTTAAAAACATATTATCATTCTTCAATCGAATTAAGTGCTCGACAAATATCTGCTATAAATGGAATTGAAATTTACCCTGATATACTAGATAATTACAAGAAAAATCTTGTGCTGACTGACAATGTAAGTTTACATAATTTAGAAATAGCTGTTCAAATTGCACATGAATTCGAGGTGTCTGAAAGTCAAATTTTATTCAAAACATCTTCCCTTCCAAAACTTGCCTTACGCATGGAAACATTCGAAGGTGTGAATGGAAATACAATTATCAATGACACGTACAATTTAGATTTTGATGCATTAACACAATCGTTGGAATACCAATATTCAGTTGCCAATAAACGGGAACGAGTTGTGATTATCGGACTAGATGATGAATCCATTTTAAAGAAAGCTGAAATCGATAAATTAATAGCACCTTTTCATCCAGATAAGGTAATTTACGTTGAATCTGATTTAGAATTAGATCATTTAGAAAACTGCGTAATTTTGATAAAAGGATCTCGAAAAGCTGATATGCAAAGAGTTGCGAGACAATATCGATTGAAAAATCATAAGACATATCTTGAAATTGATTTAAATGCTGTTCGTCATAATCTAAGCATATTTAAAGGGTATTTAAAACCAAAAACCAAAATTTTGGCCATGGTAAAATCCAATTCTTATGGTTCAGGGACAGAAAAAATGGCGTCCTTTTATGAACAACAAGGAATCGATTATTTGGGTGTGGCTTATGTAGATGAAGGAGTTGAACTTCGCAATCAAGGAATAACATTACCTATATTGGTCATGAATGCCGAAGAAGATGGATTTGAAAATTGCATCGCTTTCAATTTAGAACCCGCGATTTATTCTTTTGATCAATTAGATCAATTTATAAAAGAATTGATTTTCTCTGGTAAAACAGATTATCCTATTCACCTAAAAGTGAACACAGGAATGATGCGTTTAGGATTCGAAGTTGCTGAAATTGGTCAAGTGATAGAAGTTATTCAGGCTCAACCAGAAGTCAAAATTAAAAGTGTTTATTCTCATTTAGCAGATTCAGATAATATAGAAGATACAGAATTTACCAATATTCAGATCAAACGTTTTGAAAAAGCATGGATGAAAATTCAGGAGCATATTTCTTATCCATTTGATCGTCATATTTTGAATTCAGAAGGTGTTTCCCGATTTCCGAATGCACAATATGAAATGGTACGGTTAGGAATTGGAATGTATGGCTATAGTTCAAATCCTGAATTTAAAAACAAAATTCAAGCAGCGGTAAATTGGAATAGTAGTATATCTCAAATTAAAACGATTAAAAAAGGAGAAAGTGTCGGGTATAGCCGAATATTTTTAGCTGAAAACCCAATGCAAATTGCAATTATTCCAGTTGGTTATGCAGATGGATTTAGACGATCCTTAAGTAATGGAAAAGGAAGTGTTTACATACAAAACAAAAGCTGTAAAGTACTTGGCCGAGTTTGTATGGATATGAT
>CANJKA010000108.1 GCA_947474675.1 Flavobacteriales bacterium | reverse complement strand
GCAGTAAGGTCCACCTCTTCCCATTCCGAACAGAGAAGTTAAGCCTACTAGCGCTGATGGTACTGCCCTTTTGAGGGTGGGAGAGTAAGTCGATGCCACTTTTATAAAAACCCGTTACATTTATTTGTATCGGGTTTTTTTTTGGTGTGCCGTGCATGGCAAATAACTCGACGGTGCAAGTCCGTTATGGGGGTCTGTAGTTGCCAACCATTAGCAGATGGCAAGGGTGTCCATTGTGAAGTGGAATCTGAAGGAAGCCTAATGCAAAATTCCGACCTGAGGAACACGAATAACATCAGGCATATCTTGTGGGATGAGTTTGCTAAACAAAACGAAGTCCAAAAACTACACGGACACAAGAGTGTATATGTTGCGGGTACATGGAATGAAAGTTATTTGTCTTACCACGGGAGATCTCATGAACGTGTTGAAACAAAGTATGAAGCACGGAGTAACGCTTGTCATGAGAAGTCAGCAGACGCCATAGTACAGAATGTCGACAATGTTCTGGAAGGGCTGAACCTTAAGAAGTGAGTAGTAAATGAATGTTACTGAATGAAGGGTAGAAAGCAGAAAATATCATTAGATACCTGTCAACAAAAGAATAGAGCGGAACTCGAAGGCTATGTTGAAGGGCAGACTTTCATGTGGATAACTGAAAACAACCTCACAAACAACGACCAATTAGGTTATGGACTTTTAGAGTTTATTTTGTCACCAAACAATCTGAATCAAGCTTACCTTCAGGTAAAGCGAAATAGAGGGGTGGGAGGAGTTGACAAGATGGAAGACGAATCTTTAAAAGATTATCTTGTTATGCACAAAGATGAACTTGTGAAGTCTATATTGGAAGGTAAATACCAACCAAATCCAGTACGAAGGGTAGAAATACCAAAAGAAAATGGGAAAACAAGACAGCTTGGTATCCCCACCGTAGTTGATAGAGTTATTCAACAATCTATCTCTCAAGTTTTATCTCAAATATACGAGAAACAATTTTCAGACACGAGTTATGGTTTTCGACCAAGACGTAGTGCACATCAAGCATTAAGAACTTGCCAAAAGAATATTACCGAAGGGTATATTTGGTCGGTTGATATGGATTTAGAAAAATTCTTTGACACAGTCAATCATAGTAAACTGATAGAAGTGTTATCAAGAACAATCAAGGATGGTCGAGTCATTTCACTCATCCATAAGTATCTAAATGCTGGTGTTGTAGTACGAAATAAGTTTGAACCAACTGTGGTTGGAGTTCCTCAAGGTGGTCCCTTAAGTCCTTTATTGAGCAATGTAATGCTCAATGAATTAGACAAAGAGATTGAAAATCGAGGACATCGTTTTGTTCGATATGCAGATGACATGGTTATTCTGTGTAAAAGTAAACGAAGTTCAGAGAGAACCTTACGAAATCTCCTGCCATACATCGAAGGAAAACTGTTTCTAAAAGTAAATACAGAGAAAACATCAGTTGCACAAATCTCGAAGATCAAGTTTTTAGGATATTCCTTTTACAGATATAAGGGAGAATGTCAACTAAGGGTACATCCAAAAAGTGTACTTAAAATGAGAGCAAAGTTGAAAGAATTAACCTCTAGAAGTAACGGTTGGGGTAATGAAAGACGAAAAGAATCACTCAAACAATATATTGTTGGTTGGGTGAACTATTTCAAGTTGGCAAATATGAAAGGACTTCTGCAACAAACAGATGAATGGTACCGCAGACGATTAAGAATGGTTATATGGAAACAATGGAAACGAATTAGAACCAGACTTAGAAATCTCATCAAGTTGGGTGTAAATAAATACAAAGCTTGGGAGTTTGCAAATACACGAAAAGGATATTGGCGAACAGCTAATAGTCTAATCCTGAAAAGAACAGTCACAAACGAACGTCTTAAAGAATCTGGGTATGTTTTTCTATCGGACTATTACCGAAAAGTTAGAATTGTAAATTAAGGAACCGCCGTATACCGAACGGTACGTACGGTGGTGTGAGAGGACAGGTAGGGAATTAATCCCTATCTTCCTACTCGATAGCTATTTTTAAAATTAATTTAATGGATGTGTAAATTTTTACGTTTATCTTTAATTTTAATTTTAATTTTAATTAATATATCTAGGCTCGATAATTGTTTCTTATTTTTTTATTAAAATATTTATATTTTTTACTTTATTTAAAATATTTTAACTATATTTAAATTATTAAGAATTATTAATACTTATCATTATGAAAGTTATATTACTACTAGCAATTTTCTTTACAGCTTTAAATGCTTCTTCATCAACAAATTACTCTATTTTTGTAGTTTATCCTCCAGATTCATCTGAAGTAACATCTTTAAATCTTCGTGGTATCGCTGATAATTTTCATCCTTTACAGTTAAACTTATCAAATTCAATTCTTGAAAATGGAGAGTTAAATAATTTTTTAGTTAATACAAATAAGCAATCAATATCTAGTAATGTTGATTTTGACTATTTTATTACTTTGATTATTCTTAAAGAGTATTATTTACAAATTAGTAAATATCATCAAGGGTTTGATTTGTTATCTATGAAAGCTGGAACTGCTGATTTTATTGTAAAATCATATATAGAATTAAGCAAAAATCCTGCTGATGTAAAATGGTTAAATACTTCTAGTATACTTGAATATATTGCCTCTAATGAAAAATTAAAAAACGAAACTTCTATAATTGAATTAGTGAATTCTATTAACGCTTTAAAAAATTAAATTTTGTGTTTTATAAATCGATATTTCCGATTATCGATTTATAAAATTCTCAATAATTTTATATGTTTTTTTTAATTCTATTTCTGTTATACTATAAGGAGGATTTATAAAAATCACATTGCCTAGTGGTCTGATTAAAAGATTGTTTTCTAGAAAATAACGATAAGCTATATCACGTAAATTTGAAAAGTAATTATTTCCTTCTTTTGAATTTAACTCAATAGCTAATATTGTTCCGCATTGTCTTATTTCTTTAATTTTTATTGAGTCTTTTAATCTCATTGAAAACTTTAAATTTAGTTTGCAGATGAGATCTATTGAATCCCATGTTTCTTGGTTTTCAAATATATCTAAACTTGCACATGCTGCAGCACACGCTAAAGGATTACCTGTGTAAGAATGTCCATGTAATAATGCTTTTGTTTTTTCGTCTGAAAGAAAAGCTTTATAGATCTTATCTGTTGTAACTGTTAATCCAAGAGGTATTACTCCTCCAGTTAATCCTTTCGAAAGACAAACAATATCAGGAGTTTCTGTGCAGTGATTCATGGCAAATAATTTACCGGTTCTTCCCCAAGCTGTCATTACTTCATCAAATATTACAAGAACATTATATTTTTTTGCGAGACTTATTAATTGATCTAGCCATTTCTTTGAATATGTTTTCATTCCTGATGAACCCTGTATTAATGGTTCAACTATAATTGCCGCAAATTCATTTGTTTTAAATAATTGTTCTGCTTCATTTAATAATTGTTCTTCTTTTGTTTTTATTGGAAAATCTAATTGATCAACTTGAAAGAAAAAATGTTCAAAAGGTTCATTAAAATACCCTCTTTGACCTACAGCCATTGCTCCAAATGTATCGCCGTGATATGCTCCATCTAATGCTAAAATTCTTTTTTTAGGTTGATTTTGATTATGCCAGTATTGAAAAACCATTTTTAGTGCTACTTCAACTGATGTTGAACCATTATCAGAAAAAAAAACTTTGTGAAATTTATTTTTAGGTAAAATGTTAATTATTCGTTCTGCTAATTCTACTGCTTTTGGATGTGTTGCACCTGCAAATATGACATGATCTATTCTTGAAAATTGTTCTGAAATCGCTTTTCCTATATGTGGATGACAGTGACCATGAACATTTACCCACCATGATGAATTACAATCTAAATATGAATTTCCATCAGCAGTATATAAAGTTGTTTTCTCAGCTCTTATAATTTCCAGTGGATCATCAGCAGTTTGCATTTGAGTGAATGGATGCCAAACGTATTTTTTATCTTTTCCTAACATTTCACTCATTTTGGATTTATATTTTTGACGTTATTTTTATAGCTTCTTTTTGTATAAAATCTTTAGTAACTTCTTTAACAAATGGAATTCTAGTTATATATTTTAATTTTGTTTGTTTTAAAATAATACTTTCTGTAGGAATATTTTCATTGCCAACAAAAATTATTCCTTCCACTTGTATTTTTTTATTTTTTAGAATTTCAGCTGTCATTAATGTGTGGTTTATACTACCAATGTAATGTTTTGAAACAAGAATTATTGGAAGTTTCCATTCTTCGATTAAATCAATGTATAGTAAACCGTCATTATTTAATGGTACCATCAATCCTCCAGCTCCTTCTATTATTAAATTACCTTTTAAATTTGGTATTTTAATTTTTTCTATTTTTATTTCATCAATATTTGCTGCAGCATGAGGTGACATTGCTTTACTTAATCTGTAAGCTTCTGGTACTATTGTGATTTCTTTAGAACATAAAGATTTAACTTTTATAGAATCTGAGTTCTCGAGATCTCCAGCTTGAATTGGTTTCCAGTAAAAAGCATTAAGAGCTTCAGCTAATATTGCACTAACTACCGTCTTTCCTATATCTGTACCGATTCCAGTAACAATATATTTTTTATTCATGCATTGAAAATTAGATTTATTTATCTTAATTCCGCTGATAATTTCGTCTCTAATTCAGTTCTGATTTTCCCCATTACTGTATCTACTTGTGAATCCTTTAATGTTTGTTCAGAATCTTGAAATAGAAAAGAAACAGCATAAGATTTTTTTCCTTTCCCTAAATTTTTACCCTCATATACATCAAATAAACCTATTTCTTTTAAAATCTTTTTATCACATGCTTTTGCCAGTGTTTCAATTTCAGAGAAAGTAACCGAACTATTTAATAAGAGTGAATAATCTCTTCTAACTTCAAATGTTTTTGGTAATTCTGTATATTTAATTTTAGTATAATTTAAACATTGTAGAATTGCATCCCAATCTAAATCTGCTACAAATACATCATTTTTTATTCCGAAATGTTTTTTCATTTCTGCTGTTATCCATCCAATTTCTCCAACTTTTTGTTTAAGTATTGTTAATTGAATTCCATCTTGATAGATTGAATTTTTTAATGCGGTTTCATTTAACATTGAATCTAATCCTAATCGCTTAAAAATAGATTTAGTAACTCCTTTAATAGTATAAAATGTCGATGAATCTTTAGACGAATTCCAATTTTCTGTTTCTAGTTTACCAGTAACAGATATCATTAATCTTTTGTTTTCAGTAAATCCACTTTCAAATTTATGGTAAGTTTTACCAAATTCCATTAGTTTTAAATCAGGATTTTGTCTGTTTTGATTGTGTTGAATTACTTCAAGTGTATTAAATAATAAGGATTGTCTCATTACGTTTAACTCTTGACTTAGAGGATTCAACATTTTCACATTCCGTTTTGAAGAAATAATATCACCTCCTAATTTATCAGTATATTGAGAATTAGTTAATGAATTATTTAACATTTCAACAAAACCTTTTCCAACTAAAAATTCAGAAAGAATAGATTGAGCTTTTTCGAAATCAGGTTTTTTGAAATTTCCTATCGATGTATTTAATTTTGAAGGTAATGGAACATTGTTAAACCCAAATATTCTTAACACTTCTTCAATTACATCTGCTTCTCTAGTGACATCAACTCTATAAGCAGGAACTTCTAATTTAGCTGTTCCATTAATGTCTGAGATGATTTTAATATCTAGATTTTGTAATATTTCGTTTACCTGTTCTTTTGGTAATTCAACTCCAATTAATTGGTAACATCTTGCGTAATGAAAGACGATCGAATGATTTTCAATTTTCTTAGGGTATAAATCTACGATATCCATTCCAATTTCTCCGCCAGCAACTTCCTGAATTAACAAAGCAGCTCTTTTTAAAGCATAAGCTGTTAATGCAGGATCAACACCTCTTTCAAATCGGAAACTTGCATCAGTATTTAAACCATGAAATTTAGCTGTTTTACGAACTGAAACAGGATTGAAATAAGCAGATTCTAAAAATACATCTTTAGTGGTATCATTGATTCCTGAAGTTAACCCTCCAAAGACTCCTGCAATGCATAGATTATCAATTCCATTTGTAATCATCATGTTTTCTGAAGATAAAGTTCTTTCAACTCCATCTAGAGTGATGAATTTATCTCCTTGTTTCGCATTTTTAATTACGATAGTCCCGTTTAATGCTCTTGTATCAAATCCGTGTAAAGGTGTTCCTAATTCACGCATGACAAAATTTGTCACATCTACTACATTATTTATTGGAGAAAGTCCAACAGCTCTTAATCTTTTTTGTAACCAAGCTGGTGATGGTTTAATGGTAACTCCGGTTATTGTAGTTCCCATATATCTTGGACAAGTTGTTTCACATTCGTTAGTTACTGAAATTTTCATTTCATTTTTCCCTTTCACAAATGCATCAACTGAAGGCCATTTTATAGACAATCCTTTATTTTTATGTACATTTAAATAAGCTACTAAATCACGAGCAACTCCAATATGTCCCATCGCATCAGCTCTATTTGGAGTTAATCCAATTTCGATTGAGTGATCGTCTTCTAATTCAAAATAGTAAGCTGCTGTAGTTCCAACAACAATTGATGGATCTAATACTAAAATTCCAGCATGTGATTCACCTAAACCTAATTCATCTTCTGCACAAAGCATTCCTTGTGATTCAACTCCTCTAATTTTAGAGATTTTAATTTTAAATGCTTCATCCGGTTTTGGATATAGAGTACAACCAACAGTAGCAACAATTACTTTTTGACCTACAGCAACATTTGGTGCCCCACAAACAATTTGTAAAAGTTCATCTTGACCAATATTAACAGTTGTAACTTTTAGCTTATCAGCATCTGGGTGTTTTTCACAAGTAATAACTTCACCAACTACAACACCTTCTAATCCACCTTTTACAGCTTCAATTTTTTCGATGCTTTCTACTTCTAAACCTGTATCTGTTAGAATGTTTCCAGCTTCAACTGGTGAAAGATTTGTGTTAACGTATTGTTTTAACCAATTATATGAAATTTTCATGCGAAAAGTTTGTCTTTTAATGTAGTACGAAGGTACTCAAATCTAATTTAAATTGGAAGTGAATCTTTATTTTTTCTGCTTGTAAATTGTTAGAAACAAAGAAAGCTACCTTTTTCAAGATAGCTTTCAGTGAGGATTAGTGATTTGTTTTTATAATGGTAAATTTAAATCTTTGTTATATTTAATTTTATAACTAAACCCAATATTTTTTGTTTCTTTCGTTTTTAAGTTAAATGACCATTCTAACAATCCTGTTTTATCATTGTATTTTGCTTTGTCGTTATTGATTGTTGTGATGATAATTTCAGCGTTTTGTGTTACAGGAATTTGATCTTGAATAATTATTTCAATATTGGTTGATTTCATATTTTTCACTTCAATGTTATAAGCAAAAGTTTTTTCAATTTCATTTCCTACTATTTTTTCTTTACACTCTTTTTTAAGCAAAGTTCTTTTGATTACTATGTTTGGATCTCTTCCTAAACTTAATGTCAATGTATCTTCCATTAATGTTGGATCTATGTAAGTTTCTCCAATATAACTCCCGTCGAAAAATATGTTTGCTTTAGCTGGAACTAATTGTAAATCGTCTAATTTTGATAATTGTGCAACTAGATATACAGATTTATCAACTTTTGGAATACTGTAATATTTAAATGTTGCATCAAGATCTACATTTTTTACTAAGACCATATTAGGTTCATTATCTGACTTAATTGTATAAGGTAAATCAATCTTAAATTCTGCTGAAATCATATGTTGAATCACTTCTACAAATTGGTTGGCTGTTTGAGCATTGTAATTATTTGACACTGACATTTCATCTTCTAAATCATCTGTTTTTAGACCTTCTTTATTCATCATTGCTGATGGTGTTGCTCTACCATCAAAGTTGGCATTATTTAAATTGTTTTTATAACTATCTTGTCGATAGACATTATAATCAATATACCAAGGATGAATAGTTGGTTTTGTTTTATTTTGATAAGGATTATTTGTTGAAATATTTAATCGAACATCGTTCCAATCCATCCCTGTATTTTGATAAACTTGTGCTTTATAACTTAAATTAATTTTACCTGTTAATACTTCACTTCTAATATCGTATAATGGTGTCCACCCAGCTTCTGAAACTAAATAGGAGATAGAAAATTTTCCAGTTACTGCTTCTTTTGAAGATAATGTAATGGTAATTCTATGTGAAGGCCCTGTTTCTACAGGATTTAAATTGGCGTTTTCTTGGTAATTTTGAAGTTTGTTTAATCTTTCATTCATTTTCCTTTTTTTCTCATTTTTATCAACTTTTCTTCTGTTTAATGCTAACAGTTTTTTGTTAATTTCTATCATTTTAGCTGAATAATAATCGACAGTTTGTTTTAGTAAATTAATTGAATCATTCACTTTACCTTGACCTCTAACTGCCCCATTGTTTGCTAATATGTTTTTTGCAGCATTTAACACATCGATTTCATCCTGAATATCTTGTATGTCAAAACTTAAATTTAAAAGTGAATCTTGAAGAAAATCAATATCTCTTCGAATTTTAAGAGGAATAGCATCTAATTTTGATTCTTCTGGTTTAGGATAATATAAAGAATATTTTGAATCTATTAGAATTACATTACCCGATGCTTTTACCTGTAAACTATTAGGATCTATTGTTGGACAAATTCCGTCAATTATAACTTCTGTAACTCCTGGTTTAATCGTATAATTTGCTTTTCTATAAACTTGTGCTCCTTGTGCATAAACAGTAACTTCTGTAATTGTTGATTTGATTATTTCTTTCTCTGCGGCTTGAACACTATTTATAGTGAAAATTAAACCAATTATTCCAAATATTTTTTTCATATCGATCATTTTAATTCGTAATTTCACCGCAGTACATATATCATCTAGATAGGTTCATTTTATCCTTGTTTTTTTATGATTAATTTTATAAAACGTTGTTTATCAAATAGGAAAAGAGTTTTATATTTCTTTCTTTTACTACCTTTAATTTTGATTACTTGGTCTAATTTTTCGGTTTACTTTGAAAGTAAAAATTTCATTTCAAATGATTTGAATAAAATACCTAAAATGAAAGTTGGTTTATTACTTGGGACAAGTAGGTATTTGAGAAATGATAGTCCTAATGCTTATTTTTTTAACCGTATTGAAGCAACAATTAAACTATATGAATCAGGAAAAATTCAGCATGTTTTAGTGAGTGGAGATAATGGGACAAAGGAATATAATGAACCAGAAGATATGAGAGATGAGTTGATCGCACGTGGAATTCCTGAAAATAGGATAACATTAGATTTTGCAGGATTTGACACCTATGATTCTATGTTGAGAGCTCAAAAAGTATTTGGTCAAAATAAATTTATTGTAATATCACAACATTTCCATAATCAAAGAGCGGTTTATATAGCAAGAAGATTTGGAATTGAAGCCTATGGTTTTGATGCTGGCGAAGTTAAAAAACACGGTGCTTTTTTAACAAAATTGAGAGAATATTTTGCGTGTGTAAAAGCTTATTTGGAAGTTAAAGCTTCGGTTGATCCAACTTTTCTTGGAAAGAAAGAGATAATTTGAAATAAAAAAAGACTTAATCATCATTCGATAATTAAGTCTTTTAATCTTAGATCTTTTAGTCTTGAATCTATTAAATCATTTCACGAATTTCACGAATAATTTTTTCTGCTAGATCATTTGCTTTTTGTTCTGTCGCACTTTCAGAGTATATTCGAATAATCGGTTCTGTATTACTTTTTCTCAAATGAACCCATTCTTTTTCGATGTAAATTTTCACACCGTCAATTGTATCAACTTCGCATTCTGAATATTTGAATGCCATTTTTGCTAAAATTGAATCGACATCGATTGAAGGAGTTAATTCAATTTTATTTTTAGAAATTGTATACGTAGGATAACTGTTTCTTAATGCTGAAACGGTCATTTTTTTATGTGCTAAATGGGATAAAAACAAAGCTATTCCAACTAATGAGTCTCTTCCGTAATGTAAGTCAGGATAAATGATTCCACCATTTCCTTCTCCTCCAATTACAGCTTTTGTTTCTTTCATTTTTGTTACAACGTTTACTTCTCCTACAGCAGCTGCAGAATAAAGTAAACCTCTTGCTTCAGTAATATCTCTTAATGCTCGAGTTGAAGATAAATTAGATACTGTTGCTCCAGGAGTGTGCGTTAAAACGTAATCTCCTACAGCTACTAATGTGTATTCTTCTCCAAACATAGACCCATCTTCGCATACAATTGCTAAACGATCAACATCTGGATCAACAGTGAATCCCATATCTGCTCCAACTTCTTTGATTTTGTCAGATAAATCTGTTAAATGTTCAGGTAGTGGTTCTGGATTGTGAGGGAAATGTCCAGTTGGTTCGCAGTATAATTTTGTAATGTTTTTTACTCCTAGTGCTTCTAACATTGCAGGAACAAATATTCCTCCTGTAGAATTAACAGCATCAACGACGATACTAAAATTTGCGGCTTCAATTGATTTTTTATCTACAAGCGGTAATGCTAAAATTGCATCAATGTGTTTTTTTAAGTATTCGTCAGTTTCAGTTACTTTACCAAGATCATCAACGTCTGCAAATATGAAAGCTTCTTTCTCTGCAATATTTAATACTTCTTCACCATCTGAACCAGAAATAAATTCACCTAATTCATTTAATAATTTTAAAGCATTCCATTGTTTAGGATTGTGACTAGCTGTTAAGATAATTCCTCCCTGAGCAGTTTCCATTGTCACAGCCATTTCAACTGTTGGAGTTGTAGATAAGCCTAAATTAACAACATCAATTCCCAAACCTACTAAAGTTGAGATTACTAAATCAGAAATCATTTGACCAGAAATTCGAGCATCTCTTCCAACAACGACTTTTAATTTATTTTTTGAATTTCTGTTTATCAACCATGTTCCGTATGCAGCTGCAAATTTAACAGCATCAACAGGAGTTAATCCATCGTTAACTTTTCCTCCGATTGTTCCACGGATTCCTGAAATAGATTTAATAAGTGTCATATTATGTAAAATATAAATGTTAAATTTTATTTAGACAAAAGATTTTTAGACATTAGATCGCTTTGCTCTTAGAAAAATTTAAAATTTTAAAACAATTCAACATAAGTCTAATGTCTATTGTCTAAATATCTAATGTCTAATTTAGTTTTGATTATGTTTTGCACTATCACTAGCTTCTTCAAAATCTTTTTTAAGACCAACCATTTTCATACAAGCAATAGCACATTCAATTCCTTTGTTTCCATGAACACCTCCTGAACGATCAATTGATTGTTGAATATTATTGTCTGTTAATAAACAAAATGCTACCGGTACATTAAATTGAAGATTAACGTCTTTAATACCTTGAGTTGCCCCATCACAAACAAAATCGAAATGTTTTGTTTCTCCTTGAATGACAACACCTATTGCGATAACACCATCGACTTCTGTGTATTCACACATGAATTGTGCACCTAAAGGAAGTTCGAAAGCACCTGGCACAAAACGAACAAGTATATTTTCTTCTTTAACTCCATTTTCTAATAGAGCTTCTTTTGCACCCTTTAATAAATTCAATGTGATTGAATCATTCCATTCAGAAACAACAATGCCGATTCTAAAATCGGCACCATTTGGAACAAAGTCCTTATTGTAATCTGACAAATTGCGATTAGCAGTAGCCATATTTTTTTCTTATTTTGTAGCTCTCGCTATATATTTTTTTATTGATTTTTGAGTAGCGAATTCTGGGTAATTATCTTGAATTCTTTTGTAGATTTCTAGAGCTTCTTCATTTTCTTTTAATTTCTCACTACAAGCTGCTGCTTTAAACAAATAAGTTGGAGTTGTATATTCATCATCGTTTGCATTAGCAGCTTTTAAATATAATTCAGCAGCCTCATTATATTTTTTCATTTCACTTTTACAATCTCCTTGTAACCCAATAGCCATTACGGAAACAGTTTTATGTTTTACTTTCACAGCTTCCAATTCTTCTAATGCTTTAGAAAATTGACCTTTTGCCATTAATTGTCTAGCATAAATAAACTGAGCTATTTCTCCTCCTATTTTACCATCGTATTTTTTAACGGCAAGTTTAAGTTGGTCAATTGCTGCATCAGTAGAATCTTTTTCAGCATAATTTAAACCTTCAAAATAGGAAGCTTTTGATTTTTCGTTTGCTGGTCCTCCTATAAATATAGAATATACAAAATAACCTACTACTAAAACTACTATCCCACCTACTGTATAAGTGATTGTTCTTAGTTTATCGTTTGATTTAAACTGTTCTTTAATTGATGACCCTGATATATTTTCTAACATTTTACTCAATTTTTACGTTGCAAAAATAGTTTTTTTTTTGAATTATCAATTCGATTTTATCAACAAGTTATACATATTTATGAATTAGTTGTATTGATTTACTATTAAGACTAGTGTTTGTCTATGTTTTGAGAGTTTCAGGTTGTGTTTGTAATTCATTTTTATTTTATTGTTTTGTTGATATTTCTATCACTCTCATTGAAATTCATAGTGCTTATTTCATTACTTTTGGACACATGTATTTGAAATCACTTCAACTTATTAATTTCAAGAATTACGAGGAGGCAGAAATTTCTCTTTCTCCAGGTATTAATTGTTTTTCTGGTCAAAATGGATCAGGGAAAACAAATATATTAGATGCTTTGCACTATTTAAGTATGTGTAAGTCTTATTTGAATGCAATTGACCGTCAAAACATTCGCTTTGGTCAACAGTTTTTTGTTGTTCAGGGTAATTGGATCAAAAACGATCAAGATATTAATATTCATTGTGCTGTTAAGGCTGGAGCTAAAAAAGTTTTTAAAAGAAATAAAAATGAATACGATAAATTAGCTGATCATATTGGTCAATTTCCAACGGTTATGATTTCACCTTATGATAGAGATTTAATTGTTGAAGGAAGTGAATTTCGACGTAAATGGATGGATGGAATTATTTCTCAATTTAATCGTCGTTATTTAGATGATCTTCAACGTTATCATAAGATTTTAGATCAAAGAAACGCTTTGTTGAAAAATATGTATGAGCATGGTTTGTTCGATCGTGAATCTATTGAAGTCTGGAATGATCAAATGGTGCTAGTAGGTACTGCAATTCATGAAGCTAGAAAGCAATTTTTAGAAGAATTTATTCCTGTTTTTCAAGCTAATTATAATTTTATTGGGTTAGAGGTTGAAGAAGTTCATCTCGAATATCGATCTCAATTGAATACGGTTTCTTTTGCTGATTTATTAATTCAATTTCAACAAAAAGATGCTTTTACGCATCATTCAAATGCTGGAATTCATAAAGATGATTTGGTTTTTACTATTAAAGGTCATCCTGTTAAAAAGTTTGGATCACAAGGTCAACAAAAATCTTTTTTAATTGCTCTAAAATTAGCTCAATACGAATGGTTAAAACGTCATTTAGGTGTAAATCCTGTTTTAATGTTGGATGATATCTTTGACAAGTTAGATAATCAACGTGTTCAAAAATTAATGGATTTAGTTTCTCAACAACACTTCGGTCAAGTTTTAGTGACAGATACTGATCCGACTAGAATTAGATCTGTTTTCAAAGATAGTGGTTTCGAATGCAAAAACTTTTTGGTTAATGACGGAGAAATTCATGTTTCTGATGATTTACAGTTTGCGAATGTAAAATCGCCTACTCTTGATTCTAATGATATTCTAGATATTTAATACGATTCTAAATGGACGAAAGAAAACGAACTTCTAATCAATCTACTCTTGGAGAGGTTATAGATAAATTAATGAAAGCTTACCGATTAGATGGTAAGTTAAAAGAGATGGATGTTATTGATGCATGGGGAGAAATGATGGGGGTGGCTGTTTCAAACCGTACAAAAAGTATACTTATAAGAAATAAAACATTGTTTTTAACGATGGATTCAGCAGTAATGCGAGATGAGTTGAGTTATGGAAAATCTGTAATTATTCAACGAATAAATGAAAAAGCTGGTTTTGAAATGATTACAAATGTCTTTTTTGGTTAACGATGATCGGGTGGTAAAATTGTAGGAACTTTTGATACACGATCATGTAATACAATAGCACCTGTAACTCCAACATTCAAAGATGAATTCCCTGGTAATTTAATAACAAAATGGCATTTCTCTAAAACTTCTTGTGGTAATCCGTGGTCTTCAGAACCTAATAAATAAATAGCTCTTTGTGGATGTTCAAACTCGTGAAGTAAAGTTGCTGAATCATCTATTTCAACACCGACTAATCTGCAGTTATAAGGAATATTATTTAATAATTCATCAAAAGTTTCATAGTGAAATAAAGGGATTCTTGACCATGCATTAACAACGTCTGAAACCTGTTTTTTGTATTTCTTTTCAACTGTGAAAATATAAGATGCTCCTAAAATATAAGCCGATCGCCATAATGTTCCAATATTATGTTCTGTCTTTCCTCTATATACTCCGATTGCTGAATAACCTCCTGTTTTTGATGTACGCATAAGACAAAGGTATAATTTTGATTTTATATATTAAGACCGTTGCAAAACAACAACATTTTAATTCACCCTCTTTTTTGAGTTGATTTTAGTGAAATTTGAGTTTAAATTTTCATTTTTTTCAAATTTTTCGCTTTTTCAGTCCTTTTTCTACCCATTTCTTTCATTATTTTGTCATTTTTAT
>CANJKA010000107.1 GCA_947474675.1 Flavobacteriales bacterium | reverse complement strand
ATCTTAATCACAGCAATGGAACATCATTCAAACATTGTTCCTTGGCAAATGCTTTGTGAACGGAAAGGATGTATTTTAAAAGTGGCACCAATTAATAAAAAAGGGGAATTAATAATGGATGAATTCGATGCTTTATTGTCGAAAAAAACCAAATTAGTTGCTGTTACTCATATTTCAAACGCACTTGGAACAATTAACCCAGTTAAAGAATTAGCAAAAAAAGCACACGCTGTTGGAGCTAAAATTTTGGTGGATGGTGCACAAAGTATTCAACACACTAAAATTGATGTTCAAGATATCAATTGTGATTTCTTTGTTTTCTCAAGTCATAAAGTATTTGGTCCAACTGGAGTTGGTGTACTTTATGGAAAAGAAAAATTATTAGATGCTATGCCTCCCTACCAAGGTGGTGGAGATATGATTTTAAAAGTAACTTTTGAAAGAACCACATATAACGAACTTCCTTATAAATTCGAAGCTGGTACCCCTCACATTGGAGGTGTTATTTGTCTTGGAAAAGCAATTGAATTTATCGCACAATATGATATTGAAGCGATTCAAAAGCACGAGGTTGAATTGGCTGAATATGCTCAAGATATGCTAACAACTTTCGAAGGAGTTAAAATAATTGGAGAAGCGAAAAAGAAAACGAGTGTTGTTTCTTTTGTTGTAGATGGTTTACATCCATTTGACATTGGAACTTTATTAGATAAGCAAGGAATTGCAGTAAGAACAGGGCATCATTGTACACAACCATTAATGGATTTCTACAAAATACCTGGAACAATTCGCGCCTCCTTTGCATTCTATAATACGAAAGAAGAAATTGACATCTTCATTTCTGCAGTTGAGAAAAGTATAAACATGTTACGTTGAAAATTCTGAATTATGACATTAGAAGAAAAACAACAAGAAATAATTCAAGATTTCGCCATTTTCGATGATTGGATGGAAAAATATGAATACATCATTGAATTAGGAAAAGAATTACCCATTATCGAAGAAAGCAAAAAAACAGAAGACAGACTTATCATTGGCTGTCAATCACAAGTTTGGCTAGATTCTAAAATGGAAAATGGAAAAATGCGTTTTTATGCTGATTCAGATGCAATCATTACAAAAGGAATTATAGGCCTTCTTATCAGAGTTTTAGACAATGAAAAGCCGGAAGATATTGCAAGAGTTGATTTACACTTTATCCGCGAAATCGGTTTACAAGAACATTTATCAATAACTCGATCAAATGGGTTAGTGAGCATGATAAAAAAAATAAAAATGAGCGCTTTAATGGCGGTTTAATATAAATTATATGGAATTAGAAGATACAATTGTAGCTGTTTTAAAAACAATTCACGATCCTGAAATACCAGTTGATATTTATGAATTAGGCTTAATTTATGAAGTGAAAATTGACAAAGAATTCAATGTTGAAATTGAAATGACATTGACTTCTCCTAATTGTCCAGTTGCTGAAACAATGCCGAAAGAAGTTGAAGATAAAGTTGCTTATATTTTAGGCGTAAAATCTGCTACAGTAAACATTGTTTTTGATCCTCCTTGGACTAAAGACATGATGAGTGAAGAGGCTCAGTTGGAGTTAGGATTTATGTAAACATAGGGCGTAGGTCAATGGTTTTAGGGCTTAGGGGATGAATTTGAAAAAATAAGGAGATGAAAAGAGTTGTTATAACTGGAATAGGGGCTTTGACTCCAATAGGAAATAATCTAAATGAATTTTGGAGTAATTTAAAAGACGGGGTAAGTGGTGCTGGTCCAATTACGAAATTTGACACAACTAATTTTAAAGCCAAATTTGCTTGTGAATTAAAAGGATATGATCCAAAAAATTATTTTGATGTCAAAGAAATTAGAAAATACGACCCTTTTTCTCAATATGCTTTAATCGCAGTAGCTGAAGCTGTTGAACACGGTAAAATTGATTTCGACACATTAAATAAAGATAGAATTGGCGTTATTTGGGGATCTGGAAATGGAGGAATACAAACTTTTCAAGATCAAATGCAAGAATATTGTGACGGAGATGGAACTCCTCGTTTTACTCCTTACTTCATTCCTAGAATATTAGTCGACATTGCTTCAGGTATTATTTCAATTAAATACGGACTAAGAGGTGTGAATTTTTGTCCCGTTTCTGCTTGTGCGACTTCTAATACAGCAATGATCGAAGCTTTCAATTATATCAAATGGGGAAAAGCTGACATGATTATTACAGGAGGCTCTGAAGCTGCAATTACTCAATCTGCAATCGGAGGATTTTCTTCTGCTAAAGCATTGTCAACAAGAAATGATTCACCTGAAACTGCTTCTCGACCTTTCGATGTAACAAGAGATGGTTTCGTTATGGGGGAAGGAGCTGGAGCAATTATTGTTGAAGAATACGAACATGCTATCAAACGAGGTGCTACCATTTATGGTGAAATTGTAGGTGGTGGAATGGCTGCTGATGCTTATCACTTAACGGGTACTCATCCTGAAGGTGATGGTGCCGTTTTAGGAATGAATGAAGCAATGAGAGAAGCTGGAATTACTGCAGATCAAATTGATCACATAAATATGCATGCAACATCGACTCCACAAGGAGATAACAGTGAATTGATTGCTGTAAAAAGAGTATTTGGAGAAAGAAAATCCATTGCTGTTTCAGCCACAAAATCAATGACGGGACATTTATTAGGAGCAGCAGGAGCTATTGAAGGTATTGCTTGTGTAATGGCATTATTAGAAAATACTGTTCCTCCAACAATCAATACGACTGAAATGATTCCTGAATTTGCAGATTTATTTACTTTTCCAATGGGGAAATCGATTAAAAAAGAAATGAATTACGCTATGAGTAATACTTTCGGTTTTGGTGGACATATTGCATCTATCGTTTTTAAGAAATATATAGATTAACTCTTTAATCGATTTATCACTTCCCCCTTTGGAGGGGGATAAAGGGGGAGGATAAATTAAAATTGAGAGTGAGAGTGAGTATTGAGATTAAAATAATCCTCCCCCCTGCCCCCCTCCGAAGGGGGAAAACAAATGGAAGAAATTAGAAATAAAGTTGCTGAAAGTGGATTAATTAGCTTGGATTTAGCTAAATATAAACCAACACAAGACATTGTTGGTATCGATGTTTCTGAACAATTATGGCAAGGTTTAGTTTTAAAAGAGAAAGATTTTAGAACCTGGATTAAAGAGAATGATTGGACTATTTACACAAATAAAGCTGTTTATATTCACTGTTCTGCTGATGCAATTATTCCTACTTGGGCTTTTATGCTAATCTCCACTCGATTAAACGATATTGCTCATTCTTATCTTGTCGGAACAAAAGAAGATATTCAAAAGCAATTAATTGTAGCCAATATCAAAAATGAAAATTTAACTCCTTTTATTGATGGAAGAATTATTGTGAAAGGTTGTTCTGATATTCCTTGTCCTGATTTTTCAATGGTTGAATTAATTAAGGTTTTACAACCTATCTCTAAAAGTATTATGTACGGAGAACCTTGTAGTACAGTTCCTGTTTATAAGAGACAAAAATAATTCCTAATCTACAACTGAAAAAGTTAATCCTTTTTTATTAATAATTTCAATCAATTCTGGTAAAATTAATTTTATCCTATCCTTGACTTTTTCATTATCGTGTAGAACGATAATATCACCTGACTTAATTTGAGATTTTGCCTTTTTTAAAATTTTAGAAACCGGAACTGATGTGTCATAATCATAGGACAACCAAGACCACATAATAATTTTATATTTTTTGGAGATTGAAAACGACTTAAAAGTATTTAATCTACCATAGGGCGGGCGAAAAAGATTGTTTTGAACCAATTTTTCTGTTTCTCGAATTGATTCCTTATACTGTTTAAAAGAAACATTCTTACTTTTCTCATGATTCATTGTGTGATTTCCTACTCTGTGACCTTCTGAAATGATTCTTTGATAGATTTCCGGATACTTTAAAATATTATTCCCAACACAAAAGAACGTTGCTTGAATATCATTCGCTTTCAAAAAATCCAAAACCCAAGGAGTAATATTCGGATTTGGCCCATCATCAAACGTAAGATAAACGGCATTGTTTGAACGTGAAAAACCCCACGTTCTTCTTGGAAAAATCCATTTGAAAAATCGTGGGGTTTTAAATAACTTCATTTTATTATAAACCTAATACTTGTTTATTGATTAACAGAATCAGGCATTACCATTTGCTGTTGTAATTTTTCTAAATCCTGTTCTTGAGAGTTGTTCTGCTCTTGTACTTGATTTTTAGGTGCTTTCAAAAGTCCGTAATGAATTCCTATAGCCTGAACATTATCTTGAATTGCAAATAACATTTTAGTATATCCGCTAGAATTGATAGATCTTTGAATATTTTCTCCATTATCAATCGCTCTCGCTTTTAATTCATTTGAAATTTTAAGAAACGCTTTAGAATACAAATAATTTAGTTTAGCTTGTGTTCTTTTCGCTAAAACTCCAGTTGGATCTCCAAATTCAGGATCCATAGATGCCGTGTATATATTAAAATAGTTGTCTAATGCTGCAAATAAATCTTCCATATTATTTCCTACAAAATACACATCACTTTTTTCGTAGAAATTAAAAATAGATTCCATTTGACGAGCTATTTCCATTCCTAGGTCATTTGCTCCTTTTTTGTCGCCAGCTTGATACATTAAAGCTACGTAATCTTGTAAAACTCCATCACTATAAGCTGCAAATTCTTCAGAACCAATGTTGTATTTTTGGCGAGTTTGATTTGGCTCACCTCCATCAAGTACAATATTTGCAGGCATTACCTCTAAAGATCGTTTTAATAAATTAGCCGCTCTTTTTTTATAGGTAACAATGTCTGTTTTAGCGGTTTTAAAAGCTTTTTCCATAGCTTTAGCTTCATCTGCTCTTCCTTGAAGTCTGTATGCCTCAATTCCTGAAAGTCCAGTTTTTAATAAACTATTCGCATAATCAACTTTGCTTAAATAATCTTGAGCTAAATATAAAAACTGAGAACGATATTGAATAGTCGTTCTACGTGTATAATAATCTGTTAATACATTTGGATTCTTCATTTCTCCAAACACATAATTCGTCATTAAATTCGTATACATTTTATCGTTCATCAATCGATCGTTTCTATTATCTATTGGACTTAACTCATATGTCATTCCATTTTGCTTTACACAACCAGATTGATACAACGCTGTAGAAACATCTGAACCTTGAGGACTCGAGAAATAAATTCCTCTTTCCCAATTGTTGTTCGCTAAAATATCCAACATCATCACTTGTTCTCTCGTAATTCCTCTTGAATCAAATTTAAAACGAATTTCATCTAAACAATCTACTTTTTGATTTGCTTTAATAATACCCGATTTTACACAATTTTCTTTATCAACAGTTAAAATCAATCCTTTTGAAGGCATGATTCTCGCACGATTAGTTTCATTATAATTAACGATATTCTCATCATCCCTTACAAATGCCATTGCATCATCAATGTTTGCATAATCCCAAGACTCCTCAAATTTTGATAATATTTCATAGAATTTTTGAGCTTCCCCTTCTGGAAACTTAACATTTCCTCCTTCTACACCAGATAACAATTCAAATCCAGCCTGAAATTTAGAGATAATCTCTTCCGAAATATCTTTTTTAGTAGTTGAAATCATTGTTTGTTTCAATTCTTCCAAATGGGCAGTAATATTTACATTTTCAGTAGTAATAGAACTAATTATAGGAGCAATATTTAAATTAAATTTAAGTATTTCACTTTGAACTAAAGCTCTATTATTTTTGACTCTCATATCAACTATTTTTTTCAAAATAGTATTTCCCACATTCATTTGGAACAAATCAGTTAATCCAACAAATAAAACTTGGTCAGTATAACCAGCATTCATTAAAATTTGATCTTCAGTAAATTTAATTGGCAATGGATCTGAATTATACGCTTTCATTTTCATTTGATCAGTATACCAATCCGTTTGCATTAAAGATAAATTACAAACTCTTACATCTGTTTTCATTCCTTCAACTTCTTGCATATACCATAATGGAAAAGTATCGTTATCCCCATTTGTGAATAGTATTGCATTTTTTTCACAAGACATTAAATAATTTGCAGCAGAATCACGTGCTGATGTTTTTAAACTTCTATCGTGATCATCCCAGCCTTGCATTCCCATAATTACAGGAATAAATAATCCAAGCAAAATGGCAATAGAAGCACCTTGAGAATCGCTTTTTATAACTTTCCTTAATCCTGCCATAGCAATAAGAGCTAGAATTGAAATCCCTGCAATGATTACCCAAGAAATTGTTATTGGTTTAGAAACCTGACTTCCAGAATCAATTATAAAAGTAATAACAAGCCCTGCTGCGGCAATTATCCCCATGTTTTTGAACTCTTTTTTACTGAATTTAGTAAAAGCTTCGTATAAACCATATACGCCAAGGCCTATCCAAAGAGCAAAGAAATAGAAAGAACCCGCAAACGCATAATCACGTTCTCTTGGTTCATTTGTTTTTTGATTTAAATAAACAACAATAGCAATACCGGTAAATATAAAAGCTAGTAAAACGACAAAGCCATCTTTTGGAGCACGGTAAAAATGAAATATCATTCCAATTATTCCTAAAATTAAAGGTAAAAAGAAGAATTTATTGTTTGATTTATTTTCTGCGGTAAAATAGGGTGCATCTGCATTTTGAGCTCCTAATCGTATTGAATCTACAGCATCTACTCCTGATGCCCAATTCCCTCTCATATTATCTCCATGCCCTTGAACATCATTTTGACGTCCAACAAAATTCCACATAAAGTATCTCCAATACATCCAATTCACCTGATATCGAGCGAAATAAGTCAAATTTTCCCCAAAAGTAGGTAAACGCATTTCATCATTCCCAATATCTGTAGGAGATTCAAAACTAGCATCACCCATCTCGTTTGCAACATTAACACCATATCCAGACCATGTTTTATATCCTTCAACTTTTGCTGGTTCGTCACCATTAAACATACGAGGGAAAAGTGTATTCTGAGAATAAGTAGGTACTACATGCTCTTGTTGACTCACATTTGATTCAAAATATTTCTCTGAGACCTCATGACCTGCCCCTTTTTTAGCAGCATATTTATTTGCTTCAGTTTCACTTCTAAAAGCTTTGATTACGGCTTCATTTTCATCTGTTACAACAAATCTTCTTAAATAAATTGGGCTACGATCACCAAATTCTTCATGATCATTTTCAGTTGAATTCCAGTACGGTCCTTTTAAAATAGGAGAAGATCCATATTGTTCACGCTTCAAATAGGATTTCAACGTCACCAAATTTTCTGGATCATTTTCATCCAGCGGTGTATTTGCATTTGATCGAATAACGATTACTGCAAAAGATCCATATCCAATTAATAAGAAAATTAAACCTAAAGTTGCATTATATAAGATTGTTTGACCTTTTTTTCTAGCTCTTCTCATCAGATAAATACATCCAAAAACAAGCATTCCAAAAAAGAAAAGTGTACCACTAAAGAAAGGTAAACCCAATGAATTTCTAAAAGCAACCTCAAACGAAGAAGCCAATGAAATAGATCCCGGAATAACACCTTCTTGTATAAAGCCAAGAACTAATATAGATAAAATACCTGTTAATAAAATCCCTTTTAAATCAGCCACTACTTTATATCTGAAATAGATGACAAATCCAATCGCAGGCACCACCAAAATCCCTAATAAATGGACTCCAATCGCTAGACCTAATAAGAACATAATCAATAACAACCATCTATCTGGAGAATAATCAGCATCCAAACTACCGTGTTGCATTGCAGCCATTTCTTCATCCCATTTTAAAATTGCCCAGAAAATGATTGCTGTAAACAATGAAGCCATTGCATAAACCTCTCCCTCAACAGCAGAGAACCAGAAAGAATCCGTAAACATATACGCCATTGAACCAATAAATCCTGAACCGATTATCGCAATTATTTCACCATTTGATAATTCTGATTTTGATTTCAAGGCAATTTTTTTTGCCAATAAAGTAATTGACCAAAACATGAATAGTATTGACAAAGAACTACTTACAGCAGAAACTCTATTAATACAAACAGCTACATTTTGTGGGTCAGCGAAAAATGAAAACATTCTCCCAATAATCATAAACAAAGGTGCACCAGGAGGATGTCCTACTTCTAATTTATAGGCTGTAGTTACGTATTCCCCACAATCCCATAAACTTACGGTATCTTCAATTGTAATAAAATAAACAGCAGTAGCAATTAAAAATACAAGCCATCCAAAAATTTGATTCAGTTTTTTATAATTCATATATGTGATATATTGTTTACGAATGTGCGAATTTAGTAATATAAACTATTTTAACTTGCTTAAAACTGCTAAATTTTCTTAAATACCCATAAAAAGTTTTTTAGATCCAAATGGATCAAGTCATATTGTTACAGAGAACAAAAACAATTCTAAATCAATTTACAGCTATAATTTAAACTTGTCAACCTTGACAAGGCTATTATTCTCACTTTTCCTTGATGAAAAGTAAGTAAAAATCAAGATCATTTTAAGGAAGTTTATTCTTTATCTCGGCACTATCGTTTTGTCTTCAAAAGTGTTGAATTTTCTCTTCTTGAAAACAATCAAATAATAAATATCAATCAATTTTTCTATTCCAAAATTTAGTATTTAAGTCATACAGACCTTTTGAATGAATAAAAAGAAGTATTATCAATCATACTCTTCTTTCCTAAATGATTTTTTTAAATAAAAGCAAATTACTAAAATACTGTATTCTAGCAATCTAAAAAAAATTAAACTGGAAAAATGATTTAATTTGAAAAAAAAAACACTTTTTCCTTTCCATTTTCAAATTTCTTCATAACTTTGCCCCCACAATTGCCCAACGGCTGATTGTAAACTGACCCATGGTGTAACTGGCAACACGTCTGTTTTTGGTATAGAAGAGTCTAGGTTCGAGCCCTAGTGGGTCAACAAAAAGTCTTTCAGAAATGGAAGACTTTTTTTTGTGGGTGTTGGTTTTTGAGGGATTCAATAAATTTGGTAGGGACGGTTTTGGGGACGGAATGAATCCAAACCAAATTTTGTTTCAGTTATCAATTACGAAAACCGCAGGAAAACATTTCCAGCGAAGCGGGGAATGATGGAGATGGTTTTGAGGGCTGGAATATACTAATCACCTTAATATAGATGAAGACCTTAGATTTAAATAAAAAAATAAAATCACCGAATTCCAGACCAAAACATAAAATCCAACTTCTAACACTGGCTTATATGGTCCGCCTAAACCACTTAAAGTAGCGAAACCTACAAACCCTAAGAGTAATAAGATAAGTAGATCAAGAAATAGTTGGACCGGTTTGTTTTTTATCAAACTTAGAATCAATAACAGTAGGAAATTTATGTAGGGTAAAACATGTTGGCATCCTAAAAATGATTTAAGTTCTTCATATCCTGATCCTTTTCCATATTTATCAGATGGTACCGTGTCTGAAATAAAAGGCAATAAAAACCCAATCAACATAATTGAAAAAGAGATCACTAGAAATTTATCTTTCTTTGACAACCAAGTTTTAACTGTTTTTATAAATTCCATGTTTTCCTTTTAATCTGAAAGTCTGTTTTGAAGCCATTTCTATATTTTGACAAAAATACTTCAGATAAATTATAGTTTGATTTAGCTAAACATTTCAAATACAACAAATTAGATTTTACAACAACTCTGCTTTTTCTAAACTATCTATTATTTTAAATAAAACTTCTTGTAATACATTTATTGACACACTGTTCCCGAACTGCTTAAGCGATTGATTAACGGATTCATGTAACTTAAATTTTGCTGGAAACCCTTGAATATTGGCACATTCTCTGGGAGATAGTTTTCTAATGGAACCATTTATTAAATAAAGTCCTGTTTTTGCTCCTGCTCCACCTCCATACGCAGATAAAGTTATTGCATGCCCAACTGGATGATAGATTCTTTCGCCTTGTCCACCTTTATTTACTTTTCCAATTTGAATTGGTCTATTGCCTCCTATTTTATCCGTATCACTCTCAATCGTCTTATAAATATTGATATCATTTCTTACAATTATTTTAGCATCCTTGGGATTATCCTCTAAAAAATCAGTTAAAGAAATGGGAGACTTATTAGGACTTGGGAAATCAAACTTTTGAATATTTAACGATTTTAAAAATCCTACTATAAAAATTCTTTCTCTGTTTTGAGGAAGACCATAATTGCTCGAATTTAAAACTTGATAATGCACATCATACCCTAAATTCTGTAACGTTAACTCAATTGTTTTAAAGGTTTCTCCACTGTTATGCTTTAGCAAATTTCTTACATTTTCTAAAAATACAACTTTAGGTTTGTGTTCATCAATTATTCTAGCAACGTCGAAAAACAAGGTTCCTCTTGTATCTTCAAATCCTTTTTGTTTTCCAGAAACTGAAAATGCTTGACAAGGAAATCCTCCACATAAAATATCATGAGGAGGAATTTCTTTTTCATCAATTTTAGTTATATCTCCAAAAGGTACAATTTTGTGGTTGTCGAAATAAACTTTTGAGGCTTCTTTGTCCCACTCAGATACAAATACACACTCAGCACCAAAAGAAGATAAAGCATAATGAAATCCACCAATTCCAGCAAACAAATCGATAAATTTATACTTAATTAATTTCTTTTCTTTACTGCTTATTTTTATCATACAACACAAATAATCCTCTTAGCTCACTGATTTAAAATCAAAATTAATGTTTTTTTCTTTGCTAAGATAGATTAATTTGCTATTGTTGTTCTAAGTCTTCATTTTTGTAACCAACAACGAGATTATCATGAGAAATTGGGAAATATTCGAAAACTATTCCTGCCAGACATTAAATGACGAGTTTAATGAACTAGGAATATATTTTAAAAACAAAGGAGGGTCAGATTCAATGGAGAGTGACTTGATTGCTTTCAATTCTAAAAATAATTCAATTTTCAATATGGAAATAAAACTTTGTCCATCACAAGCAGGACAATTTGTTATTAATCTACTAAATAACCAATATGTTTTAACTGAAAACTCCTCTTTAACGAACTCAATCACTCCTAAAATAATAGATTATATAAATAATAATCTTGACTTTTATACTTCTTTAAGAAGTACAAAAAACATTAATTGTGATACCTCAATTTTAGTCGATTGGATTGTGAATCATTACACTAAAAAAGGTAATACTCACATTATCAGCTCTACAAAAAAAAGTAAATACTTAGCTATAATTCCAATCGAGGAAATCAAGAATCATTTTATTGTCAGTGCATGTATTCGTCGAAAAAAAAGTGGATCAAGAAGTTTACCTCTTCGTGTACAAGATCAAAGTATTACAAAAGCTAGATTACATTTGGAAAAATTAGGAATTAAAATATGTGAATCTACTAAAAACAAGAAAACTTTATTAACCTTAAATAATCCAGAACCAATAAAAAAAATAGATTTATATTTTGGAGATGATTTGTTTCTTTCTCAAGCATCTCAATCAAATTTATATGAAATAAAAAAACTATCCTCTACTAATAACGAAAATGTTATTTTTTCACTAACTTCCCGTAGTATTTCTGAAAATTATGGATTTGATGCTTTTAAAAAATTTATACAATTAAGATTGTAATAGATGGAACATAAAAAAACAAAAATATTAGAATCACTCTATTTAATGAGGCGAATCAATGTTAAAGCGACTGAAAAAGAGATCGTTAAAAATATCATTTTAAAGAAATACAATCTATCCAATATAACGAACGCAATGGATATTCCTGATTTTCGATTGTATTACCAAAATACATACCCTGTATTATTAGTAATTAGACATTTAAAAACTATAATTCCACACGATATAACGATTAAAGTAATTAAAGGGAAAAGATATATCTGCTACAATAACAACATCATAGAACTATGCACATTCATTATCGGTGATTTACCAAAATTAGACGAAAGTGTAAATAAACACATTATTATTGCTGTATCTCCTAAATTGGACATTTTATATATTTGTGGCTATTTATTTATTGAGTTAAATAATATGAAACAATTTAATAAAGATTTCTGCTTTACCAATAATAGATATTTTGGAGATCTAGACCTCTTAATACCAATGTCCGAATTACCTAATTAATAAATTTAGGAAACAGATTTATTTGTAATCTACATCTACCTAATAATGATAATGCTACATTATTAAGTAGATAAATCATTAAAAAAATAAACTAAATTACACACACATAAAAAGTCATTTTCTCCCTTATTATTCTAGGCAGCTTCATTTTCACATCTTGCTCAAAACAAGAGGTAGTGAAAACCAATAAAGAAGAACGTATTTACGTAACAGCCAAAAATAATCCTGAACAAGTTACTGATCCTGTTCCTACAAATAGATCTAAAATTGTAGATGCTAAACCAACTTCTCCTTCTCCAAATAAACCTAAACATTAATACAATTTTTATACACTATTTCAATTAAAAAAAAGACTGTCTCAAAATGACAGCCTATCATGTTTTTTTTGAACCATTTAAGGGATTATAAGGAAATATAAGTTGCTTGATAAAATGAAGTAACAATCTTTAAATCAGTAATAAATATGATTTATTTTTTCAATTATAATCCTTCATTGTTAATTTTTAAGTAAATTATTACTTTTTAGACAGCCTCTTTTTTTGAAAAGTTTTCTCAATAAAAATGATAAATGATTAAAAAAATGTCATACATTTGTTTAAAATATAATCAAATATATTTATGGCAATCAAATTATACGCTGCATCAGCGATAGAAATATATTCTGCTTTTTCGGGTTCTCGGTTAGAATTACCTGTCATTTCGGCAGGTATAAGTGCTGGATTTCCTTCTCCTGCATTAGACTTTATTGATTTAACAATCGATATGAATCGACATTTGATTAAACATCCTTCAGCTACTTTTTATGGAAGAGTAAAAGGTCATTCAATGAAAGATGCAGGAATATTTGATGGTGATCTATTGGTTATTGATAAAAGTTTAGAACCAAAGAACGATAAAATAGCTGTTTGCTTCATCGATGGCGAATTTACAGTAAAACGAATTAAAATTGAAAATGATTGTTGCTGGTTAATTCCCGAAAATTCAGATTTTCAACCATTAAAAGTGACCGCAGAAAATGATTTTCTAATTTGGGGAATCGTTACACATGTTATAAAAGCATTTTAGTCATGTTTGCACTAATCGATTGTAATAATTTCTACGCTTCTTGCGAAAGATTATTTCGACCTGAACTGAATGGTCAACCAATCGTTGTGCTATCTAATAACGACGGAGCTGTAATTGCTCGAAGTAATGAAGCAAAAGATTTAGGTGTCCCAATGGGTGCGTTGGCATTTGAATATGAATCTTTCTTTATCCAAAATAGGATTCATGTATTTTCAGCCAATTTTGCTTTATACGGGGACATGAGTCATCGTGTTATGACCATTCTCCAAGAATACAGTCCCGCTTGTGAAATTTATAGTATCGATGAAGCATTTTTAAAGCTAACTGGTTTTGAGTTTTTCGATTTAGAAAAATACGGACAAGAAATTCAAAAGAAAGTATACAAGTTTACCGGGATACCTATTTGTGTTGGGATCGCTCCTACTAAAGCATTGGCAAAAGTTGCAAATCGAATTGCTAAAAAATATCCTAAAGAAACAAAAAGTTCCTACGTAATTGACACAGATGAAAAAAGAATAAAGGCTATTAAATGGTTGAAAATTGAAGATGTTTGGGGAATTGGAAGAAAACATGCTATCCGATTAAGAGAAGTTGGTGTAAAAACAGCTTATGATTTCACCCAATTAAATGAGGGATGGGTAAAGCGAAATTTAGCCATTGTGGGTTTACGGCTGAAACACGATTTAATGGGAATTCCTTCTTTGGATTTAGAAGATGTAAAACCTCGAAAAAACATTGCTACCACTCGATCATTTGAACGAAACATGACCGGTTTTTCTGAAATTAAAGAACGGATTACAACGTTTTCTATTTCTTGTGCTGAAAAACTCAGAAGACAGAAGTCGTGTTGTACTTCGATCATGGTATTTCTTAGAACGAATTCTCACAGAGCAGAACTCGAACAATACAATTGTAGTTCTGTCATAAAACTTCCTTTCCCAACTAATTCCAGTATTGAGATTGCTTATTTTGCTTGTCAAGCTTTTGAGCGAATTTTTAAACTCGGTTTTCAATACAAAAAAGCGGGAGTTATTATCATGGATTTTAAGCCCGAAGATGAAATTCAGTTCTCCTTATTTGAAAATAGTAATCCGAAACACGTTCAATTAATGAAAGTCATGGATCGAGTGAACGACTCTTTTGGACAACAAAAAATACGATTAGCCTCACAAGACCAAAAACGTGTTTGGAAAATGAAACAAGAACGTCTTTCGCCAAGATACACAACACGACTGAGTGATATTATAACTATTAACGTTTGATTCAAAAACAAAACATGCTTAAACAAAAAAGAGGTTTTCCGAAAAATTATAATTCTCTTGAAAAATTAACCATATAAGAAATATAAGGTCATATAAGAAAAAAAACTTATATCCTGAATTACAAATAGTTAAAACTTGTTATAAAACAACTTATATGTTCTTAAATTTCTTATATGGTTCAAAAACAAAATGGCATACTTTTCGGTCAACCTCTTTTTTGCGTTAAGAATAGGGCAATCTTGCTGAAAATTTATTCTACCATTAACTTGTATAAACTCACTTCTGTTTTATTTTGGATTTTCAATACATACATTCCTGCTTGTTCTTTTAGATCAATGTTGATTTCGAATTGGTTGTTATACGTTTT
>CANJKA010000106.1 GCA_947474675.1 Flavobacteriales bacterium | reverse complement strand
CAGCAGAAGTATAAGTTGGATAACCAGGATTCGGGATTAATACTTTATCCCCTTTTTCTAGATAAGCTAAAGAAATAAAGCTAATTGCTTCTTTAGAACCAATTAAAGGCAAAATCTCAGTACTCGGCTTTACGGTAACTCCATAAGTTTTAGAATACCAATTAGCCATTTCCTCTTTCAACCCAACAATTCCTTTATATCCTTTATAGCGATAAGCATCAATAGAAAAACAACCTTCTCTCAGTGATTCAATAACTGAAGAGTGAGGCATTAAATCAGGACTACCAATACCTAAACTGATAATCGGCTTCCCTTGACTTTCAAGAACACGGATTTCTTCTAATTTTTTAGAAAAAAAATACTCTTGAATAAGTTCTGTTCTACTTGCTGGCTTCATCATTATTTTGATATATTATGCATAAATACAAATATAATACATACTTTAAAAATTGATAGAAAGAATTCTGACAATCTGGATAATAGAACATTATTCGAGGGTAATAAAACATCAAAATAGGAGAATGTTAAATTAAAATCGATAAAAAATCAGCTTATTAAAATCACACATTATTTGTTTTCTAACCATAGATTTACACAGAGTATTATATGCAGAGATTACACAGAGGTTCAATCCGAGTAGTAGCCACGAAGTGAAAGTATTTTAAAGTAGCTATTCAAAAAAACTCTATGAAACTCCTGTATCACTCCTTTTCGACTCTGTGTTTAAATATCTTTGTCCTGTTTAGCTTGTTTAAAAAATTGAAAAAAATCACTTTTTTATGATACATTTGTTTTATGATGGATTCAAATACAATTAGCGAGATAACCAATATGGAGATTACAAAACTAATCGTCGCTTTAATCATCGGTGCAATTATAGGAGCTGAAAGAGAATATAGAACAAAATCTGCTGGATTTAGAACTGTTATTCTAATCACAGTTGGTTCAACTTTATTTACCATTATATCAAATTTAATGAGTAATGATGCACGTGTCGCTTCAAACATTGTTACTGGTATAGGATTTTTAGGTGCTGGAGCCATATTTAAAGAAGGTGCAAATGTAAAAGGATTAACAACCGCTACGACGATTTGGATTTCAGCAGCAATAGGAATGGCAATTGGTGTTGGTCAATATGAATTTGCTTTTGTTTCTGTCTCAATTGTTATGGTTGTTTTAATCGGTTTTTCATGGCTTCCTCAAAAAATTGAAAGAATACACTCCGAACAAACCTACAAACTAACGACAAATGAAGTTAATATTGAGTACATGAAAGAGCTTAGTCAATTATTTAAATCGTGTGGCGTAGCATCCAGCTGTATCAATCAAATGAAACTCAACAACGAAATGCACTTAACATACTCAATTAGAGGATCTAAAAGAAATCATCAAAAATTAGTGAATGAATTATTTATAAATTCAAAAATCACGTCATTTACTGTATAAATCAAACATTATATAATAATTTGTTTATTTTTCAACAGACTCATTCTTTTTTTGAATTTATCACTCCTTTTTTATTATATTTCAGAACTATAATAAAAATCAGACTATGAAAAAAATTCTACTCCTTAAACTTAGCTTCATCGGTCCTCTATTAGTCATTTCTCAAACATTCTCTAATTCAACTGGAGGCCCTGTAGCTGACAATAACAATTACATCATTTTCCCTTTAATAATCAATGGATTAAGTTCAAATCTAAATACTTCAACTTTTGGAATTGAATCCGTTTCTATCACCATAGATCATACTTATGATTCCGATTTAAGAATAAAACTTCAATCTCCTGATGGAAATGTGTTTGTTTTAACATCTTCTGCTGGAGGAAGTGATGACAATTATATAATTACTCAATTTACAGATACAGCAATAACCCCTATTACATCTGGATCAGCACCTTTTACAGGATATTTTAAACCAATTGATCCATTAGGAAGTGTAAACAATGGTCAGGATGGCAATGGAACTTGGAGCTTAAATGTGAAAGATCAAGTTGCTGGTGATATTGGGAATGTAATTTCTTGGAGCATAACATTTGGAGATGAACCTTGTGGTTATGTTGCCCCGATAACATTCACAGAATCTAATCTTCCTATTTTTGTCATTACTACTGTAAATGAAACTTCAATTCCTGATGAACCTAAAATAGATGCCTTCATGGGTATAATTTATAACGGTTTTGGAATTACCAATTATATTACTGATCCATTTAATGCCTACAAAAATAAAATTGGTATAGAAATGAGAGGTTCGAGCTCACAAGATATGTTTCCACAAAAATCGTATGGGTTTGAAACTAGAGATGTAAACAATCTAGTTAAAGATACAGTTCTCTTAGATATGCCTGAAGAGCATGATTGGATTTTATATGCCCCATACACAGATAAAACTTGTATGAGAAATATTTTAAGTTACGATTTATCGAATAAAATGGGTCATTATGCTTCAAGGACAAAACTATGTGAATTGGTCCTAAATGGAGAGTATCAGGGTATATATATTTTAATGGAAAAAATAAAAAAAGATCAAAATAGAGTCAACATTTCAAAACTACTACCAACAGATATAACAGGAGATGAAATAACAGGTGGATATATCATAAAAATAGATAAAAGTACAGGAAATGGAGGAGATGGATGGGTTTCAAACTACCCAACTTCTGTTGCAAGCTCTATTAATATTCTATACCACTACCCAAGTTCATTCAATATAGTAAATGAACAAAAAATATACATTCAGAAATATGTAGATTCATTTGAGACAGCTTTAAAAAGTGTTAACTTCTCAGATCCATTACTTGGCTATGAAAATTACATAGGTATAAATTCTTTTATTGATTATTTTATATTAAACGAACTAAGTAAAAATGTAGATGGATATAGAATTAGTACATATTTACACAAAGATAAATCTAGTAATGGCGGAAAATTAAAAATGGGCCCTGTTTGGGATTACAACCTAGGGTTTTGGAATGCAGATTATTGTCAAGGTGATGTTTCAACAGGATGGGCCTATGAATTTAACGACATTTGTGGAGGTGGATCAGATGTCCCTTTTTGGTGGAGTCGCTTCATGGAAGATCCAAATTTTCAAAACAAATTAAAATGCAGATGGACGGAATTAAGACAAAATATATTAAGTATCAATTCCCTTAATCACTTTATAGATTCAATTGCGATTTATTTAGAAGTACCGCAAGATAGGTATTTCGAAAGATGGCCCATTTTAGGTCAATATGTTTGGCCAAACCCATCTCCGATTCCAAACACATATTCTGAAGAAGTGTTAGCAATAAAAAATTGGGTAACGAATAGAGTTTCATGGATGGATATTAATATTCCAGGGACATGTGATGCAACGATCTCAGAAAACGAATTGATAATTAATAATTTAATCGTTTTTCCAAATCCCTTTTTAGACAAATTAAATATCTCATTATATTTAACTAAACTTGATAAAATAACAATTGAAATAACAGATTTACTAGGGAAAACGATAATAAAAATTGATGAAAAAGAATATCAATCTGGAAAAGTTATCATCGATTTAAACTTATCAAATATTGATTTTCAAAATGGAATTTATCTTTTTAAAATTAAAAATTCACAGACTGAAATAGTTCAAAAAATAAACAAAATATAGAAGTTTCAGAAGACAAAAAATCTTTCAATATTATTTCTTTACGATTCAACCATTGAAAATGACAATTCATCTTTAAATCCTATTTTATTACAAATTCCAGATTTATCTTTGCTTCATAATATAAGAACCATGAAGAAAATTATTATTTTATTAAGTATCATTTTTACAATATTCACAGGAAACACTTACGGTCAAACAGAAGAAGGTCAAACAATTAAAGGAACTGTTCTTGACAAACAATCTCAACTACCAATTCCAGGAGCTACTATTACAGTAATGGCAACAGAGCCAATTCAAAGAGCCAAAACAAATGAGGATGGAATATTTCAAATTACAAATATTCAAGCAGGTAGATATGACATTCAAGTTACATTTCCTGGCTATAAAGAAATAATAATCTCTAATGTTGTTGTGACATCGGGAAAAGAAGTTTCATTAGATGTTTCAATGGAAGAAAATGTTACTAATTTAACTGAAGTTGTTGTAACAGGTGTAAAGAAGAATGAAACTGTCAATACAATGACCTCAGTAAGTGCACGTTCATTCAGTACAGAAGAAGTAAATAGATATGCAGGAGGAAGAGCAGATCCATCAAGAATGGCGGCTAACTTTGCAGGAGTAAGTTCTCCCGATGATTCTAGAAATGACTTAGTTATACGTGGTAATTCGCCTACAGGAGTTTTGTGGAGAATTGAAGGTTTAAATATTCCAAATCCAAATCACTTTTCAACAATCGGAACAACAGGTGGTCCAGTAAGTGGGATCAATACAAACCTACTAAAGAATTCAGATTTTTTCACGTCGGCTTTCCCTTCTGAATATGGAAATGCAAACGCAGGAGTTTTTGATTTAGGATTTAGAAAAGGAAATTCAGACAAAAGAGAACATACGTTCCAATTAGGAGCTTTTACAGGAATTGAAGGAGTAACCGAAGGTCCAATTAATAAAGACAAAGGATCTTCCTACGTAGTAGCTTATAGATATTCATTTACAGGTGTTGCACAAGCAGTAGGCATCCCTATAGGGACAGCTGCAACACCATTTTATCAAGATATATCTTTCAAATTTACAGGAGGAAGTACGAAGTATGGTAAGTTTGTATTGTTTGGTTTAGGAGGTGTCAGTCATATAGATTTTCTTCATACAAAAATTGACAGTACAGATTTGTTTGCTAATCCAGGAAGAGATAGTTATTTTCAAAGCAAATTAGGATTAGTTGGGGTAAGTCACTTCATACGTGTTAACGAAAAATCCTATTTTAAAACAATCATAGGGACAACTTTATCCTCTTCAAATTATAATGAAGATTCTATTACAAAATTAGATCAATCTATTACACGTGTAATTGAAAACAAAACCACCCAATTAAGACATTCTGTTAATACTTCATTTAATTCAAAAATTAATTCAAAATTATTTATTAAAGTTGGAGTAATAGAAGAGCTATTGAATTTAAATTTATATTATAGAAGTAGAAGTTTTACTCCAGATTGGGTTCAAATTTGGGATTATAATGACTACACTTCACTTGTTCAAGGTTACGCTCATGCAAAATACAGTTTTTCTAATCGTTTAACTTTAAACGCAGGTTTACACTCACAATATTTAGTACTTAATAACTCAAAATCTCTTGAACCACGAATCGGTTTAAAATTTCAAACAACTGATAAAAGCAACATAAGTTTAGGATATGGAATGCACAGTCAAATGCAACCAACAGACGTATATTTCTATAGAACTCTACAAGCTGATGGAAGTTATTCTCAAACGAATAAAAATTTAGATTTTACACGCAGTATGCATTATGTAATAGGATATGAATTATTTCCGATAAAAGATTGGAGAATTAAATCTGAAATTTATTACCAAAACTTATACAATGTTCCAGTAACAGCATTGCCGAGTAGTTACACTATGCTAAACGCAGGTGCAAGTTTTTTCCCAAATGAAACTGGTTATTTAACCAATACAGGAACAGGGACAAATTATGGAGCAGAATTAACTGTAGAGAAATTTTTCTCTAAAGGATATTATGGATTAGCGACAGGATCTATATATCAATCCAAATACAAAGGAAGTGACAATATTGAACATAATACAGGTTTCAACGGTCAATATGTTTACAATATCTTGATGGGGAAAGAATTTAAAATAGGAAAAGAAAAACAAAATAGATTATCCTTTGATTTAAAAATGACACAAGCAGGAGGAAGATATTTCACTCCGGTGGATTTAGCCGCTTCTCAAGCAGTAGGATATCAAGTTTTAAAAGGAGATTCTTATTCTTACACTGAAAGAAATCCAGACTTTTACAGAATTGATTTTAAAATTGGATATGTAATCAATAATAAAAAACACAAGACATCACAAACAATTTCAATTGACATTCAAAACGTGACGAACCATAAAAATGTATTTGCTCAAAGATATAATCCATTAACAAATTCGATGAACACCGCCTATCAGTTACCATTTCTTCCGAACTTTGTATACAAGATTCAATTTTAAGAGTATAGATACAAACAAACTTTGTCATTTTAAAACAGGAATAAAAAAAGAGTTTATAAAGGAGTTTCACAGTATTTTTATATAATAAAATTTGAATAGCTTTAAGTAGCTCTATATATTTACTCTGTATTTAAAAATCAAAACACGTTTACTTTTTTTGGAAGACGAGTCTAAATTTTGCTAATTTTAAGAAAAGTATATATTTTACATTAAATTTAGAAATGATAAAAAATAAGAGCCGTTTCTTTTTCATGGGAATTGTAGGAGTAATTATCTTCTTCATTTTACAAACCCTGATGAAACACAATGTGGTTGAACATAACAAACTATTAGATTTAGTTGCTAGTATTCTTATAACAATGTTAGTTTGGGAAGGAAATATTTATATCGATGATTATTTGAATAAAATCGTTCCATGGCAAAGATCAGTAAAAAAAAGAATAGCAGTTCAGCTTCCTGTGAGTATCGCTTATACGATGGTAACCATATTTATCTCTTTATTTTTATTTAATAAATACGTCTGCCAATTCCCTCAAAAACAACAAGAAGAATTTAGAATTATTGCGTTTATAATTGGATTAATGACATCGATAATAATTTTAACAATTGATATCAGTTCACAATTTTTCTTTAACTGGAAAAAATCATTAATTGAAATAGAAAAACACAAAACAGAAACATCGCAAATCCAATTACAAAATTTAAAGAATCAAATAAACCCTCATTTTCTTTTTAATAATTTAAGCGTTTTATCTTCCTTAGTGTATAGTGATCAAGACAAAGCCGTTGATTTTATCAATCAATTATCTAAAGTATATCGTTATATTCTTGAAAATAGAGAAAGTGAATTAGCAACAATTGAAAGTGAAATGACTTTTATAAATTCATATATTTTTCTATTACAAATTCGATTTGATAAAAACATTCAATTCTATATTGAAATTGAAGAAGGTAAAAAACAACTAATGATTCCTCCAATGTCGCTTCAGTTGTTAATCGAAAATGCGATAAAACATAATGAAATATCAACTATTCTTCCATTGACAATAACTATAAAAACCGAAAATGATTTTTTAGTAATTAGTAATAATTTACAATTAAGAAATAATCATGAACCAAGTTCAAAAACTGGAATTCAAAATATTATTGATCGCTATACTTATTTTACTAAACGTGAAATAGCTATAATTCAAGATGAAAATTCATTCAATGTGAAAATCCCTATTCTAAAAGAAAAATGAAAGCAATTATAATAGAAGACGAAAAGCTATCTGCAGACTATTTAGAAAACATGTTAAAAAGAATAGATCCAGCAATAGAAATAATCGCTAAATTCGATTCAGTAAAAGAAAGTATTGAAGAATTTCAAAAAGGAATTCAAGCAGATATTTTATTTGTAGACATTCACTTAGCAGACGGATTGAGTTTTGACATATTCACAAAAGTTCAAATTGACATTCCTGTTATTTTTACTACAGCTTATGATGATTATGCAATAAAAGCCTTTAAACTTAACAGTATTGATTATCTTTTAAAACCAATAGGAATAGATGAATTAAAGCAATCAATTGAAAAATTTAAAAAATTAAATTCCTTCCAAAACAATTTTCAAATTGAAGAACTATCAAAATCATATATTCAAATAAATAAACAACCAAAGAATCGATTTATGGTGAAAATTGGTGACACCCTTATCTCAATTAAAATAGAAGAAATCAATCTTTTTGTTGCAGAAGATGGTGTTGTCCTTTTAGTAACTAATTTAAATAAACGTTATACAATAGATTACACCTTGGATCAATTAGAAAATATGGTTGAGACTAGTTCATTCTTTCGAATAAATCGAAAAGTAATTATTGGAATATCTTCCATTGAAAAAGTTGGAACTTATTTTAACAGTCGTTTGAAAATTAATTCAAATCAATTAGATGACGATTCTAGTATTGTAAGTAGAGACCGAGTGAATGATTTCAAGAAATGGATGGATGGAAATCAATAAATAATAAAAGGTAGAAAGAAAAAATATCCATCTACCCTTCATTTTATAATTTAAAAAACATTCTATTTAATTATACTAACAGGCTCAGTCATAATTGGAGCAGGTAAAACGATCCCTTTTATAGTTAATAAAAGAGGTTCTAAGGAACCATTTGATGTAACTGTTATTGACTTACTAAACTCCCCAACTCTTGTTGTAGCATAGGAAAAAGCAAGTTTTGATATTTGACCTGGTGCTATTGGAGTAGAATAATTATTTGTTAATTGAGTACATCCACAGCTTGTTTGAACATTGGATATAATTAAAGGGAATTCACCAGTATTCGTGAATTCAAACTCAAATAAATCTTTTGAATCATAGGCCATTTCTTTTTTATCAACCACCAGAGTCGAAAAAGAAATTTCACTCAATTCACTGGCAATAATAACTGGCAACACAGTCGATTTTAATTCGGTCGTTTGAGCATTGAATAAGAACGTAAAAGAGATTGCAGCAATTGTAAATAATTTTGTCATCATAATAAGTTATTTTCTGTAAGATTACAACTTCATTCAAAACATGCAAAAAAAATAACACCTAATTAACAATAAACCCGCTATAATTTAATCACAATAAAATTACAAGACAAAAAAAAACCGCGATAAATCGCGGTTTTAAAATAAAAAAATATATTAATTATTTGAAGGAGCTGCAGGTGTTGCAGGAGCTTCAACAGGAACTTGAGGTAAAATTTTACCTTTTATTGTTAAAACTATAGGAGTCTCACTAACATTTGTTGTAACAGTTATTGATTTATTTAAATCACCAACTCTTTTAGTGTCATATTTAACAGAAATTTTTGATTTTTTACCCGGTAAAATTGGTTCTGTTGGTTTTTCAGCAGTTGTACAACCACAACTTGTTTGAACATTCGTTATCATTAAAGGAGTTTTTCCTGTATTTTTAAATTCAAAAATAAATAACTCTTGAGAATCATAAGGAATTGCAGGTCTTTCAATTACTAAAGTTGTAAATGTAATCGCTTCCTTTTTAGGTTTTGCTTTTGTTTCTTTTTTAGGAGTTGCTTCTTTATTTTCTTGAGCAGTCATTGACAAAGAAAAAGAAAACATCGCAATTGTCATTAATATAATTTTCATAGCTTTTATTTTTTATTACAAGATTACAACAAATATTTTATACTGAATTAAAATTTAACAAAAAATTATTCAGAATATTGAAAGTTTCAATAACAAATAGCGTGCTAAAAATTATTCTAAAATAAAATACATATCTAAAACTTCAGAAATTGAAGCATAAGTATTCGATTTAACTTTTGATAAATCCCCTACTTTAAACCACTTTACTTTTGAAATCCCTTCTTCTACCTGACCTTTAGTTTTTTTAGGTCCATCATAAAATAAAGAATACCAATATGTTTTTTTAATTGTAGGTCTGCCTTTATATAAATAAGTATGGTACGTTAATCCAATTAATTTATCAATTTTAGGTTTTTTAATTCCACATTCCTCTTCAATTTCACGAATCGCGGCAAATTTAACAGATTCACCCTTTTCTATTTTACCTTTTGGTATATCCCATACCCCATTTCTCTTTATAAATAAATACGATTTTTTACGTTTTACGATACCTCCAGCAGCCTCAATAAAATCAAACTCTTCAAATAATTTAGAAAAAGTTTCTTCAACCGAGGGACTAACAACATAAACGGGGACAGTGCTTTTTAAACTGTTAATCACCTGAAATAAAGACTCTTTAATAGAAGATAAATCGCTTTCATAAATAACAAAAACATCATTTGGAATAAAATCTTTCTTTTCAATAATATGAAGCGGTGTGTTTTCAATAAAAACTTTGTACATTTGTAATATGATTTTGAATAAGGAAAAAGCGTTAAAGGTAGCAGAATTTTTACTACAAATAAAAGCAGTAAAATTATCACCTAACAAACCATTTACTTGGGCGTCAGGTTGGAATTCTCCGATTTACTGTGACACAAGGATAAGTCTATCGTATCCAAATATACGAACTTTTATTCGTCAAGCATATGCTGAAGCGATAAGAGAACAATTTGGAAAACCTGATGTAATTGCAGGTGTTGCTACTGGCGGTATACCTCAAGGTGCTTTAATTGCTCAAGAATTGGGCGTTCCTTTTATTTATGTTAGAAGTGCAGCCAAAGGTCACGGCATGGGGAATCAAGTAGAAGGTTATTTTGAAAAAGGACAAAAAGTTGTCGTTATTGAAGATTTAATTTCAACCGGAGGAAGTAGTATTAAAGCAATTGATGCTTTAAAAGAAGCAGGATTGGAGGTAAAAGGATTAATAGCAATTTTCACTTACGGATTCAGTATGGCTGAAAAAGTATTTAAAAAAGCTGAATGTCCATTCCTAACTTTAACGAGCTATGATGTTTTAATCAAACAAGCTTTAAAACAAGATTATGTGCAAGAAGCTGATGTTGTTTCATTAAAAGAATGGAAGAAAAATCCCGAAACTTGGAAAGTTTAATTTTAGAAATTAGAAAATTTCAACATGAAAATTGAAAGTACAAAAGTAGAAGTCAATCAAAAACAAGAAACAATTTATAATTTTTTGAAAGATTCTACAAATTTAATTCATCTTTTACCACAAGATAAAATTTCTGATTGGAAATCTACATCTAATCAATGCTCATTTAAAGTTCAAGGTGGTGTTACTATTTCATTAATACAAGATGGAGAAGAAGGGATGAATAAAGTCTTCATGAAATCTGGTGAAAAATCACCTTTCCCATTTAAATTAACAATCTTCATAAACAATACTGGAGAAACTTCTAACGGTTACATTGAATTTGATGGAGAAGTGAATATGTTCTTAAAAATGATGGTTGAAAAACCATTAACAGCACTTTTTAATCACATGGCTGAAAAACTACAGGAATATTACTCTTGATTTTTGTTGAATTTATTCACTATGAATCGTTTTTTTTTTAATTATTGTTTTGAATTCATTTCTTACCAAGATTAATCACGATGAATCCTTATTCTACGGTTGTTTTATTGGGAATTTAATTTCTTTTAAATCGTAATTTACAATTTGATTATTTCTTTCCATTTTTAACAATCCATTTTCTTCAACTCCTCTAATGGTTCCATAAAAATCTCCATTTTTATCACTGAATATTGACTCTACATTTAATAACCAAAAATAAGAAAAATAATATTTTTCAAGAAGGTCAAAATTTCCAGATTCAACAATTTTCCAAAAAGATTTCAATTCATTTATTAGAGAGAATACAAAATCTTGAATAGAAATAAAACCGCCGTTTTCTAACTTTAAACTTGTCGCATTTAAATCTTTAAAATCAGTTTGATTTATATTCAATCCTATTCCAATGATAGAACCAACAATAAAAGATCCTTGTAATTGGTTTTCAATCAAAATCCCTGCTATTTTTTTTCCATTTATTAAAATGTCGTTCGGCCATTTTATAGAAGGAGATAATCCATATTTTTCTAAAGCGTGTGAAACCGAAATTGAAACATATTGAGTCAAGACAAACTGTTTTTTGACTGACAGATTAGCAGTATTTAAATACAATGAAAATAACATGTTTTCACCAGGATTAGATAGCCAAGACGCACCTCTTTGCCCCTTCCCACTTGTTTGTTCATCTGACAATATTACCGTTCCATATTCAACTTTACCGTCAAGTAAAAGATTGGCAACATAGTTGTTCGTAGAGTCGCAACACTCGATTTGTATTATTTTTCTTCCAAGCATTTCAATTTAATAGAGATATAAACGTTTAAAAATCGAGTAAATATAAAATTTAAAGTTAGATTTGTAAGGTATAAAAATAATAGATGGACATTAAAGATAAAAACTCCCAATTACTATGTGACACGATAGTTGAAGGAATGCAAGAGAATAAGGCACAGGATATCGTGATCCTGGATTTAAGAGATATAACTTCGGCAGTCGCTGATTTCTTTGTAATATGTAGCGGTGAGTCTTCAACACAAGTAGACGGAGTTGCTTCATCAGTAGTAAGACACACTCGAAAAGAAATTCAAGAAAGACCTTGGCATACTGAAGGAAAAGGTACAAGTGAATGGGTACTGATAGACTTTGTAACAGTCGTAGCACATGTTTTTTATAAAACAGCTCGTGAATTTTACGATTTAGAAGAACTATGGGCAGATGCAAAAAGAACAGATATCCCTAATTTAGATTAACTCTATTTTTTAAAATGACAACAGACAATAATAACAAGAAAAGTCCATTTTCCATCTATTGGATTTATGGTTTTATCGGTGTAGCTCTTCTTTCATATTCAATGCTTTCTAATGTAAAGTCAACAACAGAAGTTAAAAAGCAGCAAACATTTAATGAATTAGCCAAAAATGGATATATTTCTCATCTTTATATTGTAAAAACTGAAACGAATTATCGTGCAGATTTCAATTTAAATGCAAAAGGTAAAAAATTCATTGAAAGTTCTAATTCAGGTGAATTTAAATTAATGAAAAAAGCCTTTAAACAAGGTGGTAGAATGAAAAATACCGATCCTACTTTTAAATTAAACATTATTGTAGTTGAAAATTTTGATCAAAACATAGATTTAATTAATGAAGAACTAAAAAAACAACACAAACCTGAAATAGTTTCTGAAGCAACTACAGAAGTAGATTATTTAGGTGGAATTTTAAGTTTTATATTACCAATCGCAATCTTAGTAATTATTTGGCTATTCGTTATGCGTAGAATGGGTGGTGGTGGATCAGGTGGAGGTGGTGGCAGCCAAATCTTCAATATCGGAAAATCAAAAGCTAAAATGTACGAAAAAGGTAAATCTACCAACGTTACATTTAAGGATGTTGCTGGTTTACAAGAAGCGAAAGTTGAAATCCAAGAAATTGTTGAATTTCTTAAATCACCAAAAAAATACACAGATCTTGGAGCAAAAATACCCAAAGGAGCATTGTTAGTAGGTCCTCCAGGAACAGGTAAGACTTTATTAGCAAAAGCAGTTGCAGGTGAAGCTCAAGTTCCATTTTTTGCTTTGTCAGGATCTGATTTTGTTGAAATGTTTGTTGGTGTTGGAGCATCTAGAGTAAGAGATTTATTCAAACAAGCAAAAGAAAAGGCACCATCGATTATTTTCATTGATGAGATTGATGCAATCGGCCGTGCTCGTGGAAAAGGAAATAGTTTTGGTTCAAATGACGAGCGAGAAAACACCTTGAATCAATTGCTTACTGAAATGGATGGTTTCGAAACAAATTCAGGAGTTATTATTTTAGCAGCAACCAACCGTGCAGACGTTTTAGATGCAGCTTTAACTCGTGCAGGTCGTTTTGATCGTCAAATTTATGTTGACATGCCCGATATTAATGAACGTAAAGAAATATTTCAAGTTCATTTGAAACCTATCAAGTTAGATGCTACAATTGACGTAGATTTCTTATCTAAACAAACCCCTGGTTTCTCTGGAGCCGATATCGCGAATCTTTGTAATGAGGCAGCTTTAATTGCTGCTCGTCATAACAAAGAGTTTGTTGAGAAACAAGATTTCTTAGATGCTGTTGACAGAATTGTTGGAGGATTAGAAAAGAAAAATAAAATAATTACCAAAGAAGAAAAAAGATCTATTGCTTTTCATGAAGCAGGTCATGCTACAATTTCATGGTTACTAGAATATGCAAATCCTTTAATTAAAGTAACAATTGTACCGAGAGGAAATTCATTAGGTGCAGCTTGGTATCTTCCTGAAGAAAGAAGTATTACGACAACTGAACAAATATTAGATGACATGTGTTCAGCATTAGGTGGACGAGCAGCTGAAAAATTAATTTTCGGAAAAATCAGCACTGGTGCTTTAAGTGATTTAGAAAAAGTTACTAAGCAAGCATACGCAATGGTTAGTATCTACGGTTTAAATGATCGTGTTGGAAATGTATCTTTTTACGATTCAAGAGGTGGAGATTCTTTTACCAAACCATATTCTGATGATACTGCAAAAATTATCGATGAAGAGGTTAGTAAATTAATAGAAATTCAATACCAACGTGCAACTACATTACTTACTGAAAATGAAGATAAATTAACAGCATTAGCCAATAAATTATTGGAATCTGAAGTAATTTTCAAGGAAGATTTAGTTGCAATTTTTGGAGCACGTCAATGGGGAGTTGAAGAAACTCCATTATTAGATCCTGATGCTATTCTTGAAGAAAATAAATCAGATGTAAAAAGTGAAGAAATAGAGAAATTAGATGAAAACAACACTAATTCTATTAAACCTGAAGTTGAAAGATTAAAGAAAGGAACTGAAAATATAAAAGAAAAAGATTCAGTTACTAAAGAAGAGGAAATTTAAAAACCTTTGAAAATTATTCAATATAAATACTATTAAAAAAAACAAAGACTCCCGCAGTGATTAAAAATCTGTGGGAGTCTTAATTTTAAAGATAAAATGAACAATCTTTTACTTAGAGCATTAACAGGAAGTATATTTGTTTCGCTAATAATTGGAGCTCTTTGGATTGGTCCAACTTCAACAATTATAGTAATGAGTCTTTTTTTACTATTAGGATTAATTGAATACTTTAATCTTTTTAAAGAAAACAAAATCATTCAAGTTTTTAACCCACTTGCCGTATTTTTTAATCTCATAATTTTCTTTATATTAATTGGGACTACATTTGAAATTTTTCCAGAACAATTCGCTTCTCTTATTTTTCCAATCATATTCATTTTATTTTTAACAGAACTTTGGAGAAAAAAAGAAAATCCTCTTTTAAATATT